>CANHHI010000019.1 GCA_947460225.1 Flavobacteriales bacterium | reverse complement strand
TTTGTTGATTGTAGCGGAGTGGAAAGCGCATAAAAACAGCCAAAGCCAAGTGCTGCAGTTGTGGATACAAAGTTTCTTCTTGCTTTTACAACCAAGTATGTCGCCACCGCTTATACACAAAACCCTGGACGCAAAACTTATGCAGGTTTTGCATTATATCCATGAAAACATTTATGATGTAGAAAAACTACAAGCCGAACATTTGGCAAAAGAATTTGCCTATGCCAAAACTTATTTGGGTAGTTTGTTTAAGGAAAAAATGGGCATTGGTTTAAAAGAATATATTTCCGAGCACAAAATGCACTTGATAGAACACCGCATAAAAAATAGCGATTTGAATTTCAAAGAAATTAGTTATGCTTTTGGATTTAGCGATTTAAGCCATTTTAATAAATTTTTCAAAACCCACAAAGGCATTTCGCCTTCGGCGTACCGAAAAAATACGCAAAATATTTAATATCTAGGCGTTAATTTATGTATATTTGTAGCATAAGTTTATGTACACAAAATACAAACTCCTTCAATTACGATGGCTGGCTTTTTGGCGGGACAGGTTTTTTACGGGGCAAGCGGAAAATCTCAGTCAAGCCGAAGACAACAGCGTGGCTTATGTTCGGTATTTGCTCTATTTTCTGCCCTTAATTATTTATTTTGCCTTGTTTAAATGGGTGCTTGCGCAATTTTTCCCCGAGCAACATTTGCTCCTTGATTTATGCGCTACCTTAGGCTTGGCTTTTGGTGCATTTGTTTTGTGGCTTGCATTTTTGGATTTTCGCTTTTTTAGCCTTTTGCGTGAAGAATTCTTGCGCATGAAAAATTACACCCACGATAGAAGTAAAAAAATTGTGCTTATTTGTGCGTTTTTCGGCTTGCTTTTGCCTTTTGTTTATGCTGGTGCTTTTTTAGATGCTGTGCATTTTTATAGTATTTTGGTGATTTTTGGCGTGGTTTTGCGTTCGGTTTTGTGGTTTTTCTTTATTTTATTTAGTTTTCGCTTATTTTTTGCCATTTTCGCCTATACTTCTGTCCATTATTTTTTGCAAATCGCTCTTTTTGCTTTGCCCATTACCCTGTTGCGCATCATCGCTTTGCTTTATACGCCTTTGCCTATTAAAGTCCTTGTTTGGCTGAGCATAGACACCTTTGCCAGCAGTGCTTTTATGGCTGGCATTTTTATGCTATTTTCCAACGCCACGCAATTTGTTGCCATGATTGGCATTTTATGGAGTTTTTGCCATTTTCCTGCTACCATTCTTGCCAATTTGGCGGAAAAAAATCGCCCATGGGCTTTGGGTTGGTTGCAGTTTTCCAAGCAACTCAACGTGCTTTTTGCTGACGTTACCCATGTTTTGCTGTATTTGATTTCGTATGCTTTCATTTTGCTTTTTTTGCACAGAAAATTTAAATATTTGCGGGAAAAAGCCCAAAAACATAGCTATAACAACATGCTTTCTCGCCATAAAAATTTGAGTTTGGAAGAACTGCTCAATAATCCACAAACCAGTTATTTAGAGGAAGACAACCGAACGGATTTGTCGCATCAATTGCAGGAGGAAAGGCGCAAAAATTTAAGGCATATTTACAAGCAAATGTACTATAAATCTATGGTGCAGAGTTTGGGTTATGATTATGATGAGCTTATGGACGAAGCTCAGATGCACAAACAATTGCAAGACGAGTATAAACGTTTGCAACAAAGATTACAGGCAAAAGACCTCAGTGAAGTGGAGCTTTTACAGGCGCAAAATAATTTGGCGCAGTTTAAAGAAAAAGTAGGCGAAATAGGCATTGCGATTTTAGAAGAAAAATTTGGTAAACCTTAAAAAATAAAAGGTGTTTTTGTGTTGATATTCCGTAGAAAAAATATACTTTTGCATGTAAATTCTTATCCCCAATATTATGGCTTTTGAACTTCCAAAATTGGCTTATGGCTTTGACGCCTTGGAGCCTCACATAGACACAAAAACGATGGAAACGCATTACGGAAAGCACCACGCCGCTTACGTAAACAATCTCAACAATGCCCTTAAAGGCACTGCCTTTGAAAACGCAAGCCTAGAAGAAATTCTTGCCAAAGCCGTTGAAACGCCAGCAGTTAGAAACAATGGTGGTGGGCATTATAACCACAGTTTTTTTTGGACATTGTTGAGTGCTGAGCCCAGCGCAAAACCCGACGGCAAATTGGCAGAAGCCATTGATGCAACTTTTGGTTCTTTGGATAATTTTAAGGCGGAATTTACAAAACTTTCTTTGAGCATTTTTGGTTCTGGTTGGGCTTGGCTTTGCGTGAAAAATGGCACTTTGCATTTGTATAGCACCCCCAACCAAGACAATACCTTAATGCCTTTTCACAAAGAACAAGGTTTGCCGATTTTGGGCTTAGACGTTTGGGAGCATGCGTATTATTTGCTTTACCAAAACCGCCGTGTGGAATACGTGGAGGCGTTTTTTAAAGTATTAGACTGGAAAGTGGTGTCTTCAAAATTTGAAACCTTAGCATAAACAATTAAATCTAACAAGGCGTAACTTCGTGTTGCGCTTTTTTTATGGAATCAAGATGTATCTTTTATTTGCCCTTTTTTTTAATATAGATTCTTTGGCGATTAGCTTGGATAAAGCTATTGCCAGCCAAAAAGTACGCCCTTTAAACGGTTCGGTTATCGTTGCCAATGACGAGCGCATTTTGTACCAAAAAGCCGCTGGCTTAGCCGATGAAAAAAATCCTGTGGAGCTAGACCATAAATTTATCATCGCTTCTGTGTCTAAGCAAATCACGGCTGCGCTGGTGCTTAGGGAACACGAAAAAGGCACCATAGATATTGATGCGCCCATTGGCAATTATTTTCCAGAAATTAAAATGACTTGGAAAGATAGTGTAGCGGTGCATCATTTGCTTAGCCATACCTCTGGCATAGTAGCACTGAATAAACCTCTGAAATCTATACCGGGTGAAAAGTTTGCCTATAGCAATTTGGGCTATATCATGCTTGGGCAATTGTTGGAGCGCATACACCATAAAAAATATGGGGAAATCACCCAAGAATTGTTTGAATTGTGTGGCATGCAAAACAGTTTGCCAAAACCCGCCAATAACTTACTGGAAATCAAACACCAAGTGAACCATTTGGCACAGGGCTATTACGAAGATAAAAAGCGTAAAATGCAATTGCGTACACAGTTTGATAATTTGGCATTTAACCCTACGGGGGGTATTATTTCAAATGTTTTTGACCTTTGGCAATGGAACAGGTGTTTGCACTTAGACACGCTCGTGCTTCACAAGGAAACCCTAGACAGAATGCTCACGCCTTATTGCGATAGAAAATACCGACTTGGTAATTTAGGTTATGGCTACGGCATTCACGTCACAGAAACTGATGGGGTGATAGAAATTTTTCATGGCGGTTTTATCAAAGGCTATATTTCTTCTTTGTATTATTACCCGCAAGCCAAAATTACGGTGGCTATTTTGGAAAATAAATCTTTGCGTGGCAGTGGAAACCGTGTGTATTATGTGCAGGATTTGGTGCGGAAAATTGTACGGACTTATGTGCAAAAGAGTACCATGGCTAATCAAATGATGCCTTTGCCGTAGAGGTATAATTTATAAAACACAAAAGTATATAAAAACACCAACAAAAGCATGCTTACGCCAATTTGCGTATAGACTTTAAAGTGATTTTGTATGTTGTCTCCCCGCAAAGCTAGCACCAATAGTAAGAAAACGGGCAATATGTATCTGGCTTGAAATCCCCACACAATGCCATGTGCAACAGGGGTAAAGTTGATGTATAGCCCTGTGAATAGGATTATTGTAAATAGTGTAAAACTCAATAAAAGGAAAATTCTTTGCCAAAAAGAGGGTGCGTAGCGTTCTTTGGCAGTGGAGGCAATACCTAAGAAAACAAGCCATAACAAAACTAAAAAACTTGCACTTTTGTTGATGTGCAAATCCCCCCAAGCCAGTTTTTGACCAACTATTTCCAATAAATATTCATCTACATTGTTGTATAAACTTAGCCACAAAGTTTTTAAAAAATGAAAAGGCTTTTGCAAGATAAAATCTATTTGTGCCATGGGATTGATGTCCCAGTCTAGGGCATTGGCATGCAAATAAGGCACATTGCTTTGCCAAGCGATTTGCGTCCAAAAGGCAGTGCTAAACACGATAATGGCAAAAATGGTTTTTTGCAATCCGCCACCAAAATGTTTGGCGGGCACAAATAAAATAAAGGGAATAAGCAAACAAAAAATAGGCTTTGCAAAACTCAATAGTAGAGCGAGCACCAATAAATTGCCCATTTCCCAAAGAGAAATCACAATATTTTTAGGTATTTGACACAAATACAACACGTACAAAACAAAAAGTAAACAAAAAGCCAAATTTAAGGCATCGCAGGAAAACGAGGTGGCTTGTTGTATGTTGATGGGCAGTAAAAGAAACAAAAACAAAAAAGGGCGCAAAAAATCTAGGGCTATTTTGTAAATGAATTGACACATCAACAGCCAAGCGCACAATACTAAAATTCTGCCCAAATAATAAATCCAAAATGGGGGCAATTTTAAGAGCATGCCCAAGCCAAATGCAAACATTTGCGGACTATAAGCCAAAGGCATATCGTATAAATCGTTGGTATTGGGTACTTTTTCCGATAAATTCAAGGGAATATTTTTGAGATATTGCCTGTCTTTATAGCGGAAATGCTCGTTGTCAAATGCGGTGATGCTTTGCGGAATGGTTTTGTGTGCATTAAACCATTGCCCATGGGCAAGTTCATAGCTTCTCGCAAAATGGCGGTATTCATCGGGTGCACGCCCAATGGGTTGCAGGACTAAAAACACTACGCCAAAAACAAGTCCCCAAAAAAAGAGCATGCCCTCGGGGCGCAAAAGCCAAAGCGATTTTATTTTTTCCATTTCATCACAAAGATAAAAAAAACCACTGCTTAGCAATGGTTTTGATGTATTATTTCTATCATGCGCTTAATCCACCAGCACCACGAGTTTATTGTTTTGCACTTCCACCGTACCGCCTAAAATTGGAAAAACCCAATTGTTTTCAGCAAACTGCGCATAAGTCGCCAAAACATCTGTGTTGGCTTCTTTGGGAATTTCCAGCGCGATATTTCCTTTTTCCAAAGTAGATAATAAATCTGCGTGCAAATCCAGCACCTGAAAACTGCCTGATGTGCCTGGCAATTTAACACTTAGCGCATTTCCTTTGTATATTGCCCTTTCTGGGCTTAAAATTTCTACGTACAACATGATCACCGATAATATCCTGCAAATTTACAAAAAGAAATCCTTGCTTTATGCGTTTTCTGAAAAAAAACCTTCAAGTGCTTTTAACACAAACGCTGGCGCACGACACACTTTTTTAGCCCCGCTATCGTAATACAAAAGCGTAACCGAAGCCGTGGTGAGTTTTTGGTCTTGGGCATTAAAAATTTCATAATCTACACAAAATTTTTTTTCAGGCAATGTTTTCACGTAAACCACAATGCGCAATTCCTCGTCATAATGGGCAGGTTTTAAATACTGAATATTTACGTCCACCACGGGCATGGCAACCCCGCCCAATTCCATTTCTTTATAGGTAATACCCAAACTGCGAATGGCTTCCGCCCGTGCAACTTCTAAATAGGTAATGTAGTTTCCATGATAAACCACGCCCATTTGGTCTGTTTCTGCGTAACGAACACGTAAAAAATGTGTATATATAAACATAATTTCAGATTAAAGCCCATTGCAAAAGCATTTTCTGGTGCATATTTTTCACAAAATCTCATCTTCCAATCCTCACATACTTAGGTATGCTGTGGGTTTCAGATTTCGCTTTTGCAAAAACTATTTTCCAGAAAATACTTTTGCAATGGGCTTAGTTAAGCGAATTTTTTCGTAAATTTATCCAATTTTTAAGACAATTCCAAAATATGTGGTATAAAAAATTACTCTTTTTTTGCATCTTTGCCAGCTTTTTGCCCGCAAACGCCCAACAGATAACCGTGCGTTACACAGCGATGGATAGCAGTTTTTCTGCTTTGCCTAAATTAGATAGTTTGGTGATGCCTTTTCGCTTGCAAATTCAACAGGAAATGGACAAACCACTCACGTATTTGGCAGAAGATTTACTCAAAGCAAAGCCCATGGGCAAATTGGGGCAATTTTGTGCAGATGCGCTATTGCAAGAGGCAAAAAAAGCCCAAATTGCGGGTGCGTGTAAAGCCCAAATTGCTGTGTTAACGCCTGGTGGACTTAGAAAACCTTTGGCAAAAGGCGCGCTGACTAAGGGTGACCTTTTTGAACTTATGCCTTTTGAAAATGCTTTGTCTATTTTGGAAATTAAAGGTTCGGTTTTGCAAGAATTGGTGGCTTATATTGTGGCAAGGCAAGGTTTGCCGTTTGCAGGTATGACTATTCAAGAAAAAAACGGGAAAATTGCCGTAAAAATAAACCAAAAAAACCTGCAGAGCGATGCAAAATATTGCGTGGCTACTTTGGATTATTTGGCTTCGGGTGGCGATGGCATGGATTTGTGGCAAAAAGCCGACAAGCGCACAGATGCAAAACATATTTTATTTCGCAATATGCTGATGGACGCATTTTCACAGCAAGACACCTTGCGCATTACATTAGACCCAAGAATTATTTTAAGCACCGAAAACCATGAAAAAACTAGATAGACGAAAATTTATTAGCCAATCCGCTTGGGCGATTTCTGCTTTGGGTTTTTCCAAACTTTTGGGAAAAGAAGCCTTGCTTGCGGGCAATACAAAACCAAAACTGACGATTTTGCACACCAATGATTTGCACAGTAGAATAGACCCTTTCCCAAAACAAACGCCAAAATTTGGCAATCAAGGCGGTTTATTGCGCTTGGCAAGTGCCGTTGCAGACATTCGGAAAACAGAAAATAATGTATTGCTTTTAGATGCAGGCGATGTGTTTCAGGGCACGCCTTATTTTAACTATTTTGGTGGCGAATTGGAATACACCTTGATGAATGAAATGGGCTACGATGCCACTACGCTGGGCAATCACGACTTTGACAATGGTATTGTGGGACTCTATAAACAAATGCCCAAGGCGAAATTCCAATTTTTAAATTGCAATTATGATGTCAAAAATACGCCTTTGTCAGAATACGTGAAGCCCTATCAAATTTTTGAAAAAAATGGCTTGAAAATTGGTGTGATTGGTGCAGGTATTTCTTTGCAGGGTTTGGTTAATCCGCAGCTTTGTGCTGATGTACATTACTTAGATCCCATAGACAGCGTGTGCGGCATAGCGCAAAATCTCAAAGAAAATTTGCATTGCGATTTGGTGATTTTGCTTTCGCATTTGGGGTTTGAATACGCCGATAATGCTTTCAAAGTTTCCGATGTGGTTTTGGCGGCGCAAAGCCAGTACATAGATTTGATTTTGGGCGGACATACGCATACTTTTTTAGAAGAGCCTGTTGTTGTGCAAAACCTCAAAGGACAGCCTGTGTGCATACACCAAGTGGGTTGGGCAGGTTTGCGCTTGGGGCACATTGAAGTAAGTTGGAATGATTTGCTAGCACAATATACTTTTTCAGGCAAAAGCATCAACGCTTTTTGAGGCTATCATTGATTTTTAAACCATACAATAAAATTTTCCACAAAAAAATGTTCATAGTTTGCGTTTTTTTTCTCAAATTTGTGAAATGATTTCTTATCTATTCTTACCATGACCTTATCCAAACAAAAACACGTAGAAATTTGGCAACGTTGCTTGGATTACATTCAAAAGAGTGTACCCAGTAAGTCTTTCGACACTTGGTTTAGACCCATTGTGCCCATAGAGCTTACGGGTAAAACTTTGGTGATTCAAGTGCCGTCTCATTTTTTCTATGAGTGGTTGGAAGCACATTATTTACTTTTACTCAAAACGAGTATTTCCCAAGAGTTGGGCGAGGGAGCGTCCTTGGAGTACGATATTGTAGTGGACAATTACGCAGAAAAAAAACAAACCATGCACTATGCACCACAGGTGCAAGTGGTGGCGGAAAACACCACCTACACCACTTTGGGTGCAAACCAGTCGCCAGGCAAGCAGGTGCTTAACCCTTACATGCTACCAGGCACCAAAAAAGAACCCATCAAGTCCAATTTGAACCCAAATTATGGCTTTGAAAATTATGTGGAAGGTGATTGCAACCGTTTGGCACGCAGTGCGGGCTATGCCGTGGCTAAAAACCCAGGCAAAACAGCTTTTAATCCCTTGCTGATTTATGGGGGCGTGGGATTGGGCAAAACGCATTTGGCGCAAGCTATTGGCATAGAAACCAAAAAACATTTTCCCGATAAAAACGTGCTTTTTGTGAGTTCTGAGCAGTTTTTGTCGCAATACATGCAAGCCTGTAAAAAAGACGAAAAAGGACAAAATAAACTCAACAATTTTATCCATTACTATCAAATGATAGACATGTTGATTGTTGATGATATACAAACTTGGGAGCAAAAAACAGGCATACAACAGGCATTTTTTCAGATTTTTAATTTTCTGCACCAAAATGGCAAGCAAATTATTTTAACTTCTGACAAAGCACCTATTATGATGCAGGGTATTGAGGAACGTTTGCTTTCTCGCTTTAAATGGGGTTTATCCGCAGATTTGCAAGCCCCCAATATGGATACAAAAATATCTATTTTGCAACAAAAAATTCGCCATGATGGCATTGTGATACCCAAAGAAGTGATAGAACAATTGGCTTTTCACGTTTCTTCAAATATTCGGGAACTGGAAGGGGCTTTGATTTCTATTATCGCACAGTCTTCGCTGAATAAAAAACCCATCACCGTGGAATTGGCACGCCAAATGATAGACCGTTTTGTGAAAAATGCGTCCAAAGAGGTGAGCATAGAGTATATCATACGGGTGGTGTGTGAGTATTTTAAAATCAGCATAGAATTGATTGGTTCTAAAACGAGAAAAAGAGAAGTGGTACAGGCTAGGCACGTGGTGATGCACTTTGCCAAAAAATACACCAAACATTCTTTGGCGCAAATTGGCGAAAAATGTGGGGGCAGAGACCATGCCACAGTTTTACACGCTTTGCGCACGGTGGATAATATCCAAGAAACCGACAAAGAGTTTAGAAAACATTTGGAAAACATAGAAAAGAACTTCTTAGGATTATTATAAAATTATTGCAAAGGCATGAGCCAATTACAACAGGAAATTACACGCAGACAAACATTTGCCATTATTGCGCACCCCGATGCAGGTAAAACAACACTCACGGAAAAATTGCTCCTTTTTGGGGGGGCTATTCATACGGCGGGAGCTGTAAAGAGCAATAAAATCAAAAAATCCACGGTGTCGGATTTTATGGAAATTGAGAAACAAAGGGGTATTTCTGTGGCTACTTCGGTGATGGCTTTTGAATACAAAGGCAAGAAAATCAACATATTAGACACGCCCGGACACAAAGACTTTGCCGAAGACACCTACCGCACCTTAACCGCTGTGGATTCTGTGATTATGGTTTTGGACGGTGCCAATGGCGTGGAAAGCCAAACCGAGAAATTGATGGAGGTTTGTCGCATGCGGGACACCCCTGTTTTGACTTTCATCAATAAATTTGACCGAGAAAGCAAAGATCCTTTTGATTTGCTGGACGAAATAGAGCAAAAACTCGGTATCCAAGTGCATCCACTCACTTTTCCTATCAATATGGGAGATAGATTTAAGGGCGTGTATAACTTGTATAAAAAAAGTTTGAACTTGTTTTCGCCCAGCAAAACCGAAGTTTCGGAAGGTTTGGTGCAAATTCAGCATTTACAAGACGGGGTTTTAGAAAGTTATATTGGCGAGGAAGATGCCGAGCAATTGCGCAAAGATGTGGAATTGATTGAGTCTGTATATGGCGATTTTGATTTGTCGGCATACTTGGCGGGCAAGGTTACGCCTGTGTTTTTTGGTTCGGCGGTGTATAATTTTGGCGTGCAAGAACTCTTGGATAATTTTATTGCTTTTGCGCCAAACCCCAAGCCCAGACAAAGCAATCTGCGTGAAGTAAAACCAGAGGAGGAAAAATTTACGGGCTTTATTTTTAAAATTCATGCCAATTTAGACCCAAACCACCGAGATAGAATTGCTTTTTGCAGGGTGGTTTCGGGCACTTTTGAGCGCAATACATTTTATCACCATGTACGCTTGGCTAAAAAGTTTAAATTTGCCAACCCGACTAGTTTTATGGCGCAGGAAAAAAGCGTGATAGAACAGGCTTATGCAGGCGATGTGGTGGGTTTGTACGACAGCGGAAACTTTAAAATTGGCGATACCCTCACCGAGGGCGAAAATATATTGTTTACAGGCATTCCCAATTTTTCCCCAGAGATTTTTAGGGAATTGGTCAATAAAGACCCGATGAAAACCAAGCAATTGGAAAAAGGCATTGGGCAATTGAGCCAAGAGGGCGTGGCGCAGGTGTTTACGCAAATTTTGGGCAACCGAAAAATTGTGGGCACGGTTGGAGAATTGCAGTTTGAAGTGATACAATACAGGCTAGCACAGGAATATGGCGCAAAAGTAGAATTTGTGGCAAAAAACTTTTACAAAGCCTTTTGGGTTACTTGTGATGAACAAGCCATTTTTGATGATTTTATGCGCAGAAAAGCCAATAGTTTAGCCAAAGATAAAGACGAAAACTGGGTTTTTTTGGCGGAATCTCAATGGATGTTGCAAATGGCAAAACAGGATTTCCCCGATGTGGTTTTCCATGAACACTCAGATTTTAAATTAGTTCACGTATAATAATTAAAGTAATGAAAAAAATTGGTATCTTAGCACTCGGTTTATTCGCAGGTAGCATTATGGCACAAAAATCTGTACAAGTTGGCGATACTTTGCCGAGTTTTTCCTTGAAAAATCAACATGGGGAAACAGTAGAATTGTCTAAGTATGCAGGCAAAAAAAAGGTGGTGTATTTTTATCCCAAAGATGATACGCCAGGTTGCACTACGCAGGCGTGTAGTTTTAGAGATGCTTACCAAGATTTTGAAGAGTTAGGCGCAGTGGTAATAGGCATTAGTGCTGATGATGTGGCTTCGCATAAAAAATTTGCAGAAAAATATAAATTGAGTTTTGATTTGCTTGCCGATGAAAAAAATGAGCTGCGCAAATTGTTTGGCGTGCCAAAAACCATGGGCATGATACCAGGCAGAGTGACTTACGTAACCGATGCGGACAACAAAGTGGTATTTATGTTCAACCAAATGAGCGACACCAAAGACCATATCACCAAAACTTTGGCATTTTTAAAAGAAAATAAACAATAAATTTACAATCATTTATATGGTATTCGATTTAGATAGAATTCAGGCTTTATACGCAAAAATACCTAGTCGTATTGATGCAGCGAGAAAGGCTTTAAGCCGCCCTTTGACACTGAGTGAAAAGATTTTATACACCCACCTTTGGGAAAGCCAAAACGTGGAAGATTTCAAGCGTGGCGCATCGTATGTGGACTTCGCACCCGATAGAGTAGCCATGCAAGACGCTACGGCACAAATGGCACTTTTGCAGTTTATGCAAGCGCAAAGAAATAAAGTGGCTGTGCCGTCCACGGTGCATTGCGACCACTTAATTCAAGCCAAAGTAGGAGCCAAAGAAGATTTAAGCACGGCTTTGTCGCAAAGCAAGGAAGTATTTGACTTTTTGTCTTCGGTGTCTAACAAATACGGCATTGGCTTTTGGAAACCAGGTGCTGGGATTATTCACCAAGTTGTTTTGGAAAATTATGCTTTCCCTGGCGGTATGATGATTGGCACGGATTCACACACGGTGAATGCGGGTGGATTGGGCATGCTCGCCATTGGTGTGGGCGGTGCCGATGCGGTGGACGTGATGGCTGGCATGGCTTGGGAATTGAAATTTCCTAAGTTGATAGGTGTAAAACTGACAGGCAAATTGAGCGGTTGGACTTCGCCCAAAGATGTTATTCTAAAAGTGGCAGGCATTTTGACTGTGGAAGGTGGCACGGGTTCTATTGTTGAATACTTTGGCGAGGGTGCTTTGGCAATGTCTTGCACAGGTAAAGGCACGATTTGCAACATGGGCGCAGAAATCGGGGCAACCACTTCTACTTTTGGTTACGATGCGAGCATGGAGCGTTATTTGATAGCCACTGGCAGAAAAGAAGTTGCTATGGCTGCCAATGCCATTCAAGAACATTTGACAGCTGACGCAGAAGTCTATGCAAATCCAGAAAAATATTTTGATAAAGTTATAGAAATCAATTTGAGCGAATTGGAACCGCATTTGAATGGTCCTTTTACGCCCGATAAAGCTACGCCACTTTCTAAAATGAAAGAGGAAGCCTTGAAAAACAATTATCCTTTGGATATACAAGTTGGCTTGATCGGTTCTTGCACCAACTCTTCGTATGAAGACATTGCAAGGGCTGCGTCTATTGCCAAGCAAGCTGCAGAAAAAGGCATTAAAACCAAAGCAGAATTTACCATTACGCCAGGTTCTGAGCAGGTGCGCTATACCGTAGAAAGAGACGGTTATTTAGACACTTTTGAAAAAATTGGTGCCAAAATGCTTGCCAACGCTTGCGGTCCTTGTATAGGCATGTGGGACAGAATGGGTGCGGAAAAACAAGAACGCAACACCATTGTACACAGCTTTAATAGAAATTTTGCCAAACGTGCGGACGGAAACCCCAACACTTTGGCGTTTGTGGGTTCTCCTGAAATTGTTACGGCAATGGCTTTGGCTGGACGCTTGGATTTTAACCCCGAAACAGACACGCTCAAAGGCGCAAATGGCGAAGATATTAAACTCACCGTGCCTACGGGCGATGAATTGCCACAAAGAGGTTTTGACGTGAAAGATGCAGGTTATCAAGCACCAGCATTGGACGGCAGTCAAGTGCAGGTTTTGGTTGATGAAAAATCAAGCCGTTTGCAATTGCTTGCGCCTTTCTCTGCTTGGGACGGCAACAATATTATGGGTGCAAAATTGCTCATTAAAGCTAAGGGCAAGTGTACCACCGACCATATTTCTATGGCTGGTCCTTGGTTGAAATTTAGGGGGCATTTGGATAATATTTCCAATAACTGCTTGATTGGTGCGGTGAATTTTTTCAATGAAAAAACCAACAGCGTAAAAAGCCAATTGACGGGCGAATTTGGCGAAGTACCAGCGGTGCAAAGAGCCTACAAAGCAGCAGGCGTGCCAACCATTGTGGTGGGTGAATTTAACTACGGCGAAGGTTCTTCTCGGGAGCATGCGGCGATGGAGCCTAGACACTTGGGTGTTAAAGCTATTTTGGTTAAATCTTTTGCCCGCATACACGAAACCAATTTGAAAAAACAGGGCATGTTGGCTTTGACTTTCCAAAATGTTTCTGATTATGACAAAATTCAAGAAAACGATACCTTTAATTTTGTGGATTTGGTGAATTTTGCACCAGGCAAGCCTTTGCAAATAGAGATTGTGCACGAAAATGGCAACAAAGAACAGATTGCTGTAAATCATACCTATAACGAGCAACAAATTGCTTGGTTTAAGGCTGGAGCAGCGTTAAATCTAATGAAATAAATTTTAATCATTAACTAAAAAGCACCCAATTTTGGGTGCTTTTTTTTGTATTTGCTAGCTTTTGCTTAGGTGTAAATAATCAATACACCAAAAGGCTTTTCACCAAATCTGCACCAATTTTTTTGTTTAAATCGGCAATGATTTCATCTTGCAACATAAGTACTTGCTGGCGCACCGCCGAAGATGTTATTTCTAGGCGCAAAACGCCGTTTTCTAAACTGATTTTTTCCAGCCGACTGCTAATCATATTGCCCAAAAGCAAACGCAACTCCTTTTCCACGGCAACTGCACCAAAACGAGCTTGCAAGCCTGTTTTCTTTAAATACAACTGCATGGCTTCCTGCAAAGAAAAACTTTCTCCGCCCTTGCCCAAACTCAAAGACAAACCTCTGGGTTTTCTATATGGCATTTCACTCATAGCACTATCGTTTGTAGGTTGTGTTTAGGCACTAAATCTTTTAAATCTGCTGCGCCTGTGTGGGTTATAAAAACTTGTTTCATCATGTTTGGCGTTGTTACCAAATGGAGCAAATTGCCTACTCTTTTGCTGTCCAATTTGTCAAACACATCGTCTAGGAGCAATATGGGGCTTTTGTGGGTGTGGTGCTTTAAAAACGCTGCTTGTGCCAATTTTAAAGCAATTAAAAAACTTTTTTGTTGTCCTTGTGAACCCATTTTTTTAATGGGCAAATCTTGCATGTAAAACCCCAAATCGTCCCGATGCGCACCCACACTGGTGTAAGTCCTTTGGCGGTCTCTAAGCAGGTGTTCTGCCAGTAAATCTGATAAATCGCCTTCTTGCATATCACTTTCTAAGCACAAGCGCACGGTTTCATTTTTAGCAGAAACCTTTTGATACGCTTTGTCAAACAAAGGTACAAAAAAATCTATAAATGCCGAGCGTTTTTGGTAAATGTCCATGCCGTACTGCGCCAATTGCTCGCTGTATATCTGCAAAGTTTCCCCGTCAAAATAATTTTGCTGGGCAAATTGTTTGAGTAGGGTATTGCGTTCTTCCAGCACTTTTTTGTAGCGCATCACGCTGAGCAAATATTGTGGGTCTGATTGGGCAAGGGTGGCGTCTAAAAATTTTCTGCGCATTTCGCTACTCTCCAACAATTCAACATCGTAAGGTGAAATCACCACCACGGGAAACTTGCCAATGTGTTCCGACAAAGTGTTATAGGCTTTGCCATTGTGTTTGAACGTTTTTTTTGCGCCTTGCTGGTAAGCGCAGGTAATTTTTTCCACCTCTTCATTGGTTTGGCTGTGAAAATAACCCGTTAAAGCAAAAAAAGCGCAATTTTTTTTGACCAAATGCGTGTCCAAACCTTGAAAATAGCCTTTGGTCATGCACAGGTAATAAATGGCTTCTAAGATATTGGTTTTGCCCACGCCATTATCGCCCACAAAGGCACAAACAGGCGCATCAAAGTCAAAACTAGCCTCTGAATAACTTTTAAATTGTAGAATTTCTATTTTTTTGAGTTGCAAATTGTCGTTTTATTTGCGCAAATATCAAAAAAAAACTAACTTTGTCCTCTAAATTTGGTCATTAAATTTTAGACAGATGAAAAAAACACAAAACAATAGCGCAAATAGCCCCAAAGAGGCGGAAAACCCTTTTGCTTTTTCCGATAAAGTGGAGTATTTTATGGAAAATCACAGAAAAACCATGATAGGCATTGCCTCGGGTGTTGTGGTGGCTATTTTTGCCACTTGGGGATATTACGAAGGTTATAAAATACCCCGTGAACAGAAAGCGGCAGAGCTTATGGCGATGCCTTTGGCGGATTTTCAAAAAGGCAAATACCAAGAATCCTTGCATGGGGAAGAAGATTTTTACGGTTTGGCATACATTGCCGACCAATACAAAGGCACACCTTCGGGCGATGTGGCACGCTATGCAGCGGGTATTTCTGCCTTGCAGATGGATAAAGTGGAAGATGCTTTGCAATACTTGGAGGGTTTGACTTTGCAAGACAATCTGCTCAACAGCATTTTGCACTTGACTTTGGGCGATATTTACCTAGACCAAGCGCAAAAAAGCAAAAGCATTGATGCGTATAAAACGGCGGTAAAATCTGCCAAAGAAACAGATTTAACAGCTATGGCACTCAAAAAACTGGGCGTGGCTTATGAAGTGTTTGGGGCATACAAAGATGCGCTCACTTGCTATGAAGAAATTTCCATGGATTATCCAAATAGCCCAGAAGCTAGAGACATAGACAAATACATTGCCAAAGCACAAACCTTGCAAAATAACTAATTTATGGCAACAGCAACACAACCTTATCACGGTTTAGATATTCATAGCGTGCCCTCAGCAGAGGGCATGCGCTTTGTAGTGGTGGTTTCTAAGTGGAACAAAGAAATCACAGAGGCTTTGCTTTTGGGCGCAACAGAAGTGCTACAAGCCAAACAAGCTAAAGATATTTTGGTGCATTGGGTGCCGGGTAGTTTTGAGCTGGGCTTGGCGGCACAAATGGCGATTTTGAAACACAAACCAAATGCGGTGATTTGTTTGGGGAGCATTATACAAGGCGAAACCAAGCATTTTGATTTTGTGGCGCAAGCCACCGCCGACAGCATCAGGGAAGTGGGCATTAAACACAATGTGCCTGTGGTGTTTGGCGTTTTGACCGACAACACTTGGCAACAAGCCAAAGACCGCTCTGGGGGCAAATACGGCAACAAAGGCATGGAAAGTGCGATAACCGCCATAGAAATGGCTTGCTTGCAACAGGA
>CANHHI010000018.1 GCA_947460225.1 Flavobacteriales bacterium | reverse complement strand
GGCGTTTTGGAAACCATTAAAAAACTAGGCTGGCGACCCGATGTCATTCATTGCCATGGCTGGATGTCGGCGGCATTGCCTGTTTATTTGCGCACTTTGCATAAAGACAACCCATTTTTTAGCAATATCAAATTGGTTTATACGGCATTTCCTTATGATTTAGACACGCAATTGAGCCTAGAATATTTGGATAAAATAACTGTTGATGGCTTGCCAGAAGAGGTGCTTGTAGGTTCTACGCCACCGTCTATTGCAAACTTGCAAAAGCTGGCGTGTTCTTATGCTGATGCTTGTGTGGTGGTGCAGGGGGGAAATCATGAAAACGAAGATTTAACCGCTTATGTAAAAAACCTAAACAAGCCTTATCTCATTCACCCCGAACAGGTGCAAGAGGAGATTATTTTAGATTATGCAAGTTTATACGGTTCAATTATAGAAAACTGGAATGAATAAAATAAAAATATGGACGGGTGTTTTTTTGCTTGCTTGTTTGGCATGTAAGAAAAACAATGGCGATGTGGCAAAGGAATTGCAACCCAATTTAGGTTTGGGGGTTAAGCAAGAGTTTTTGCCTGTTTCTATGTTGAAATTAGCCTTGTTTAGAGATGATTTGCTGTATAAAAATACCCAAAATAAGCCGCAAGTCATTTTAGGCTGGCTAAACGACCCATTGCTCGGCACGAGCAAATACGAGCTATACACGCAAATTTCTATAAAGGATAATCGCCTAGATTTGAGCGGATATACTGCAAACAACGAACCCAAAGATTTACAGGTGGAAAGCGTTGTTTTATATCTGCCCTATCAAAGAGATACCATTTATGGCGTTCCAGAAGCCTCCACGATTTTGGTGCATCGCTTAAACAAAGACTTTGAGAAAGATAAGAAAGATTATACCTACAACAGCAAAATAGACTACGAAACCACGCCATTGGCTAGCCAAGCACTAACATTTAGCACCAAAGATTCTGTAGTTTTCGGCGATAAAAAAATCCGTGCTTTGCGCATTGTTTTGCCTAATAGTTTTGGCGAGGAAATTGTCAGAAAATCTTACGAAGAATCCATCAATGCCGAGCGATTTAGAGCCTTGTTTAAAGGATTTTATATTGCCATGGAATCGCCTAGTGGTTTGGTATATATCAATTTAAAAAGTACCGATGCGGTGTTGCGCTTAGCACTCAAAGATAAACAATCTACCAAAAAAGGCAATTACGATATTTTATTGTCTAATAGTAGTTCTACCTATTTTAATGCTATTGAGCACGAACAAATAGCGCAAAATTTGCAAATTAGCCCAGAGGCGGATAAATTTTATTTGCAAGCAGGTTTGGGCATAGGGCTTAGTGTTACTTTGGATTTGGAAAAAGTATTAAATAAAGCGGTGCTTAATCAAGCGGTGTTGTATTTGCCTTTTGAAAAAGATAAAAATTACCCTGAAATAGCTAAATTTAGGCTTTATCAAAAAACAAAAATAGACGACAAGGATACTTTACAATATTTGTACGGACACGAGCCTAACAGTAAAAACATTATTAAAAATAACGATGAAAGTCGTTATGAAATTTACTTAACGGAGTATGTGCAAAAACTCAAAACCAACAAAGATGAAATCCCTACTTTTTATATTTCGGCAGATACTTCTGCAAGTACGCCAAATAGGGGCATCATTTTTGGACAAGATGATAACAAAGGAAAAGCAACAGCGTTAAAAATTCTTTATACAAATTATTAGATTATGTGCGGCATAGTAGCTTATATCGGAAAAAAACAGGCTTACCCGATTTTAATCAAGGGTCTGCAACGCTTGGAGTATCGTGGATATGACAGCGCAGGGGTTGCTTTGTTGGATAAAACAGGCAATATCAACGTGTATAAATGCAAGGGAAAAGTAAGTGATTTAGAGGTTTTCTCGCAAGATAAAAATACACAATCGGTTTTGGGCATAGGGCATACCCGTTGGGCAACGCATGGTGAACCCAATGACATAAATGCACACCCGCATATTTCGCAAACAGGTAACATTGCTTTAATCCACAATGGCATTATAGAAAATTATGAAACCCTTAAAAAATCTTTGATTAAAGGGGGAAGTGTTTTTAAAAGCCAAACGGATACCGAAGTTTTGGTGCATTTTATAGAATCTGTGCAGAAAAAAACAGGCGCAGACTTGGTGGAGGCTGTCCGTTTGGCACTCTCAGAAGTTGTGGGTGCTTATGCCATTGTTATTATTGATAAAAATAACCACAACAGAATTATTGCCGCAAGAAAAAGTTCGCCTTTGGTGGTGGGTGTTGGCAAGAACAATGAGGAATTTTTTATAGGTTCT
Source organism: Flavobacteriales bacterium (assembly GCA_947460225.1). Classification (GTDB taxonomy): domain Bacteria; phylum Bacteroidota; class Bacteroidia; order Flavobacteriales_D; family CANHHI01; genus CANHHI01. Next base: position 14,302 of record CANHHI010000018.1, on the reverse strand, counting down.
GATGCAACACCTATTGTAGAATACACCCATGACGTTATCTATCTCAACGACCATGAAATAGCGGTATTAGACGTAGAAAAAGGTTTACAAATCATCGGTTTGGACAACAAAGTCAAACCTTTGGCAATTCAAGAATTGGAGTTGGAACTAGAAAGTATAGAAAAAGGGGGGTTTGAGCATTTTATGCTCAAAGAAATTTATGAACAACCTCGTTCTGTGCAAGATAGTTTAAGGGGGCGTTTGCATGCGGATACCGCCAAAGTTACTTTGGGAGGCATACGAGATTATGAAGCCCAGCTTGCACAAGCCAGACGCATTACCATTGTAGCCTGTGGCACTTCTTGGATTGCTGGCTTGGTGGGCAAATATATCATTGAAGAATTCGCAAGAATTCCCGTAGATGTGGACTATGGCTCGGAATTTCGTTATAGAAACCCTATCATACAAACTGGTGATTTTGTGCTGGTTATATCTCAGTCTGGGGAAACCGCTGATACGCTTGCAGCGATAGAACTTGCAAAATCTCATGGCGCAATAGTGTTAGGCATTTGCAACGTAGTAGGTTCATCAATTTCAAGAAATACGCATGCGGGAATTTATACCCATGCAGGTCCAGAAATAGGTGTGGCTTCCACAAAAGCGTTCACGGCACAAGTTGCAGTGCTGACTTTGCTGGCATTGCGTTTGGCGGAATTGCGTGGCAGCATGGACGAAAACAGAAGGAAAAAACACATCAAAGCCTTGCAACAGATACCTGCACAAATAGAGTCTGTTTTAAAACAAAATGATGCCATAAAAGAAGTGGCAAAGGCTTATCAAAAAGCAAATAATGCCTTGTATTTGGGCAGGGGAGTTTGTTTTCCAGTGGCTTTGGAGGGTGCTTTAAAAATCAAGGAAATTTCTTACATACACGCAGAAGGTTACCCAGCTGCAGAAATGAAACACGGACCCATTGCCTTGGTGGACGAAAGTATGCCTGTGGTGGTTATTGCGAATCAAGGTACGTCTTATGAAAAAATAGTCAGCAATATACAAGAAGTGAAAGCACGCAAAGGCAAGATTATTGCTTTGGTTACCGAAGGTGATGAGCAGGTGCGTCATTTGGCGGATCATGTGATAGAAATTCCTGCAACTTTGGACGCTTTGGCACCTTTGGTGGCAACGGTTCCTTTGCAGTTGCTGGCGTATCACATGGCGGTATTGCGTGGTTGTAACGTTGATCAGCCAAGGAACTTGGCAAAATCTGTAACTGTGGAATAAATTTCAGATAATACGTGATGCAGGTAAATTAAATTTTGCCTGCATTTTTTGTTTATTTAAAATTTTAGATTATCTTTGCAGTATATTACAGCTTTTATGTCAGTCATTCAGATAAAAAAGAGGGATTTTAGTCAAATGGAAAACATTTCCTTATGGGAGCGTATTTTGCTGATGTTTTCTTTTCCTTTGCTGGTAAAAATGCTCTACAACCAGTTTTGGTCAGACGCAAAGAATGATAAAACTGTTTTTGCACGTGACGTTAAAAAAGTACACCAAGACATGCTCAACACGCATCTGCGTTTGATGAATCAATACAAAACGCATGTCAAGAAATAGTTTGCGCAAGGATATCCGTGCCATTACGGACGGAGAGCGCAGTGCTTTACAATTGACAGAAACCATAGAAACCACCTTATTAAGTGCCGAACAATTGCAGGAATATGATGTATTTTATGCTGGTTTTGGCAAGGAATATTTAAAAGCACCTTGGCATTTTGTCTGTCGGATTGATTAGCACGGTAGGTTTGTTTATAAATTACACCAAAAAGTAAATTTTTTGCCGAAAAGTTTATACCTTTGTGGCGATTTTCCACCCGTAGTTCAACTGGATAGAATATCGGATTTCGGCTCCGACGGTTGAAGGTTCGACTCCTTCCGGGTGGACTTTAATAAAAAAATCTTAGTTTTTTATTGGCGTGGCAACCCCCCTGCAAAATGCTTTATTGCAAAGTAGTTTTTTGCAAGGTAAAATCTGAAACCCACAGCATACCTGAGTATGTGAGGATTGAAAGATGAGCATTGTGAAAAAATGCAAAGCAAGAAGGTGTTTCTCAGGGGGTTTGTGGCGTATTTTTTTGTATATTGCAACCTGCTATGGAACAAAAAAACGACCGTATAGATGAAATCCGCTCTGATGAAGTGAGAGACATGCTCAGCGATGTGCCTGCTTGGATGATACGCTGGGGAAACACTTTATTTTTTATTTTATTTGCCCTTTTGCTTGCGCTATCTATTTGGGTGAAATATCCAGATACAGTGGAGGGTGCGGTTGTCTTAAACACAGAAAACCCAGCCATTCGCATGGTGGCGGTAACTTCGGGTATGGTTTCCAATATTTATGTGAAAGACGGGCAACTGGTGCAAGCCGATGATTTGCTTTTAGAAATTAAAAGCCCCGCATCACAAGATAAAATAAAGCAATTGCAGGGTTTCTTAGTAGAAGTACAACATTATCTACGCACGGGTTCGGTGCTCGTAAAACCGCCTTTGGATAGTCTGTCTTTTGGCGAATTGCAACAAGATTATGTGCTCTTGGTCAAAAAATTGCGGGATTTGCAAGCGCATTGGGGAAACACGCATTATGTACAGACTTTAAAATACAGCCAAAGCCAAGTGCAGTATCAACAAAAGCTAGCGCAAATTGCCCAAAAACAAATAGAAATTACCCAAAAAGAAAGTGAAAATGCCAGTGAGCAATTGCATATTTACCAAAATCTTTTGGATAGAGAAATTATTTCTCGCCAAGAATGGCTGAATTATGCCACCACCTACCATGAACGTGTCAAAGAAGTAGAAAATCAAAAAAAGATATTTTTGCAACATCAAATGCAAGTGGTACAAATAGAACAAGAAGCGCAAAAAATAACGTTTGAATATGAAGAGAAATTGCGCATGCTCAAAACTGAGGTGCAAACGCAATTGGCAGCTTTGGAAAATAGTGCCGAACTTTGGCGACAAAATTATGTTTTTCGTGCGCCCGTGGACGGTCAGGTAATATTTCTAAAAAAACTGAGTGCACAACAGTTTTTGCCAGCAGGGCAAGAGCCTTTGGCAATCATACCCGAAGATGAGCACATTATGGCTTATGCTTATGTGCCTGCACAAGGCTATGGAAAAATAAAACCAGGACAAAAAGTGTTAATCCAACTGGATAATTACCCAGCATATCAATATGGACACCTCAATGGCGTGGTGGCACATAAGGCGGAAATGCCTTTTTCTCAGGAACAGGGCTGGGTGTATAAATTAGATATTGAACTTGTGCAAGGCATGCGTTCTTCGCACAATTATGATTTTGTCTATCAACCCGAAATGGGTGGTGTGGCACGCATTGTAACAGAAGATTTGCGCTTGATAGAAAGGGTGTTTTATTCACTCAGGAGTTTGTTTGACAAACAATAAAAGCCCAAGCGAAAAGCATTTTAAATATTTTTTGCTACCGCGCTTCGCTTGCTGGTTTCAGATTTCGCTTTTGCAAAAACTATTTTCCATAAAATACTTTCGCAGCGGGCTTAATAAAAAAGCCCCCATTCGGGGGCTTTTGCAGTATTTTATGCTCTATTGTATATGTATAGCTAAAAAACCAAGCATAGCCTTGTAAAATTCTATTTGATTTTCCACGTTGTGAAAACCATGCCCTTCATTGTATTTGACTAGATAAGGCACTTGTACACCTTTTTCACGCAGGGCACGCACAATTTGGTCAGATTCGTCAATGTTCACTCTTGGGTCATTGGCACCTTGCACCACAAACAATGGTGTTTTGATTTTGTCTGCGTGGTAAAAAGGAGACGTAGCCATTAAATTTTCTTTTTCCGTCTCTGGATTGCCTACTTTAAGATAGATTTCTGCTAAAAAAGCCTGCCAGTAAGGCGGAATGGTTTTCATAAAAGTGAGCAAGTTAGAGACGCCTACATAATCAATAGCACAAGCATATAAGTTAGGTGTGAAAGCAACACCTGCAAGTGTGGCATAACCACCATAACTGCCACCATAAATAGCTACACGTTTTTCATCCGCCCAGCCTTTTGCGATAGCATACGCCACGGCATCAGTGAGGTCATTTTGCATATTTTTGCCCCATTCCTTGAAACTTTTTTCCATCATGGCTCTGCCAAAACTTGTACTGCCTCTATAATTGACTTGCAATACAGCATAACCTCTACTTGCCAAGATTTGATTTTGTCCATTGTAAGCCCAAATATCTCTCGCCCAAGGACCACCATGCGGATTTAATACCAATGGCAATTTTTTTGGTTCTTTGCCTTTTGGAAATGTAATATAGGCTTGTATTTTTAAGCCATCTCTACTTTCAAACCAAAAAGATTCTGTTTGGCTAAGATTGCTAGCGTCTAACCAGCTTTTCACTTGGGCAAATTTTTCTAATTTCTTTTTGGTTGCATCGTACAAATAATAAGAGCCTGGATTTTGATCGCTAAATGCGTGAACGATCCAAGTTTTTTCGTCGTAACTCTGCGAGGCTAAACGCAAAATAGAGCCAAGAGGTAATTGCGTTTGTATAAAATCAAAATGCTTTTTTGTTTGTGTATCAAAAAATACGGTTTTTCGTTTTTCTTGTTGATAACTTAAATGTGTTACAACGCCACGCAGTTCAGATGTTCGCAAAGCTGTCCCCATACTTCCTATATCAAATATAGGGTCTTCTAAGATTACTTTGTGTACTGCTTTTTTATGTAAATCATACTGTATCAAAGTAGCTGTGTTGCTATTTAAATTGCTGCTGGCATAAAGCAAGTTTGGCTGCTTTTTATCTATCCAAAGTGGCTCAAAAGAGTCTAATAATGCTGTTTTGAATAAGAAATCATAAGCATTGGTTTCAGTTTTTCTGTAATAATAGTAATGATCGGTACCAATTTGAACGATTTTGATTAAAATTCGTCCTTCTGAATCCGCAAACCAATGGGCACTTTCTTGATTTTTTACCGTATCTACTTGTTGTAAGTTGCCAGTTTCTATATCTAAGCGATAAGGTTCAAAAAATGTGGGATTATTTTTGTTTAAGGTAATTAAAACTTCTCCTTTTTGTGTGGGTGTATCGCTGATGATTTCAGCTCTTACCCTTTCAAAAGGTGTTAAGTCTTTGGTGCCACTGCCGTCTCTTTTGGCTAGAAAAATATGGAAATTTTCATCACCCCCTTTATCCTGTAAAAACAAAATTTGATTGTCTTTCCAAAAATAGCTGCGAATATCTCGTTCTGTAGCAAAAGTAATTTGACGAGCTTGTTTGTCTTTGATGCCTTTTACAAAAACATTCATGCGGTTGTTTACAGGCGCTAAATAAGCCATGTACAAACCATCTGGAGAAATACTTACGTTGTCAATTTCTGCGGGACGTAAAAAATCCTCTACAGAATACGTGCACTGTGCGCAATCACCCTTATCTATCAATGCTTGAATTTCCAAGCTAGAAGAAGGTAAAGAAGCGTCTCCTGGTAAGGTTTGCGCTACAATGTTTGTCGCTAAGCCAATTAAAAATAGGCTTTTGAGTTTTTTTGAATAAAACATATCTATGTCATTTGATTTGGTGGCGAATATAACTTATTTTTTTGTAATTAAGTAATGAAAAAAATATTATTTGCAAAGCAATAATTGCTAAGGCAACGAATAATCTGTGTACCTATTGAAAAATAAGGAAATTTCAAAGATTAACAAAAAATAAAAATTAAAACATTAGGATATTCAAACATAATTCCATTCCTTTGCACCAAAATTTTAAGATTATCTCAAAACAAACGAATGAAAAAAACACACCAAAACTCGGTTAGAGGGCACTTGCTTTTAGCAGGTTCTCTTTTGGGCTTGGCTTTCGCACAGAGTGCGCAGGTAAGCGGTAAAGTAACTGATGGGAACGGAAATCCCATCGCTGGGGCACAGGTTGTTTTTAAGGGAACAACACGTGGCGTTGTGAGTAACGCAGAAGGTAAATTTGTGTTAGAACAAGTTAAGACTCAAGATAGCTTGCTTATGGTGAGTTTTATAGGCTATCAAGGACAAGAAATTAACATCAACAAGAAAGGTTTGTCTAATTTAAACATCTCCTTGAGCGATGGTTACGATTTAGATGATATAGAAATAGTGGGCTTTGAAGTCCGTACAAAAGAAGAAGTCAAGGGTGCAAAATCCGTGATTTCTGGTAAGGATTTGGTGAGTGCCAACAATAACATCATGGATAATGTCCAAGGTAAGATTGCGGGTGTGAATATTGTGCAAGGTGGTGGTGCTGGCGCAGAGCCTGTTATAAACATTCGTGGTGCGGCAACATTGCAAGGTTCTCAGCCTTTGTACGTGATAGATGGCATAATCGGGGCGCCTTATTCTTCTTTGAACCCAAGCGACATTGACAACATGGAAATCTTAAAAGATGCCGATGCGGTGGCAATGTATGGCTCACGTGGCGCCAATGGGGTTATATCTATTACGACAAAAAAGGGTAAATCTGGTTCTGGTAAGTTTAATATAGAATACAACGGACAGACTTCGTTTAAAGATCCAGTAGCTGTGTTAGATCCTACGATAACGGGTCCTCGTTTTAGAGACCCAATTACAGGGCTACAAAAACAAAACAACTATTATTCCACTGCTGACGGAACAGTGTACAAGCCCATAGATGCTTTTACACGTTGGAAGTTTTCTCAACAACATTCGGTGTCTTTGTCGGGTTCACAAGATAAAACCAATTATTATTTCAGCGTGTCTCACTTGGAAGACAATGGTATTTTGAAATATGATGGTTTTCAAAGACAAACTATAAAATTGAGTGTGGATCAGCAGCTTGCAAAATGGGCATCTACGGGTGTAGATGTAAATTTTAGCCACCGTTATTGGAAATACGGCAATACCAACCGTGCAGACGACATCAACAACATGGACAACGACTGGTTTCGTGGGGATAATTTATATGAGTTATTTACCAAAGAGAACCATGATAAAAATGTTTATTACACAGTTGCGCCATGGGATAGGTTGAAAGCCGATGATAGTAAGGAACATAGATATACTAATTTGGCAAATGTTTATCTAAACCTTACGCCAGTAAAAGGTTTGTTGTTAAGAACGCAAGTAAATGGGCAGCTAGAATTTAGGCAAGCGCATTTATATGAGTCTGCAAAAAACTTTAACAGTGTAGAAATAGAAAAACGTAAAGGATTTGCTAAGTTTGAGAATGTATTGCAGGGCAATTATTCTGTGGATCAATTGGTGAATTACAATTTTGGTTTGGTCAATAATCGTTTATCCATAGGTTTGATTGGCGGATTGAGTTATTATGAAACGTACTTAAGCACTCAACGTGTATCAGGCACAGAAATTCCAGATTTATCAGTGATTTCAGCGGGCGATATAGGAAAACCAACACAAAGTGCTGGAAGTACAAGGTCTTGGAGAATGTTCTCTTACTTTTTCAAGGCTTCCATAGACTGGGAGAAAAAATATATCTTGTCGGCTGCCATCAGAAGCGATATGTCTTCTAAATTTCCAAGCAAAAACCAAGAGGGTTATTTCCCAACAGTTTCTGTAGCTTGGAATGCAAAGAATGAATCTTTCTTGCGCAATGAGGATTTGGTATCTCAACTTAAAGTAAGGGCATCTTTTGGATATTCTGGAAACCAAGATGGAATCTTAGCTGAAGCATCTCAGAATGGTTTCTATTACACAGATCCCGAGTTCAACTACTTAGGTTCGGGTTTGGGTGAGTCTTACTCATACAAATACAATCCAGACTTGAAATGGGAGCAAGTGCGTAGCATCAATGCAGGTGTTGACTTTGGTATGTTGCAAGATAGATTAACCATGTCTTTTGACTGGTATAACAAAACTACTTTTGGTGCTATTGGGCAACTGCCTTTGGATGTATCAACAGGTTTTGTGGCGATGCGTGCTAATATTGCAGATATTCGCAACACAGGTATAGAAACTGCAATTTCTGGCGTGCCAGTCTTGACTAAACATATTACTTGGAGATTGTATGCCAATGTAAGTGCTAATCAGAATAAAATTTTGAAAATCAATAATGGTACAGGCGAGATAGCAGGTAGTTACAAAATTCAAAAAGAAGGCTACGAAATGGCAAGTACAATCATCAAATACGAGGAAGAAGTTGAAGATGAAAATGGGCAAATGATTACACTGCAAAAAGAAAAATATGTTGGTGGCGCATTTCCAAAATTTGAGGGCGGTTTAGGTACAACCTTAACACTTTATGGTGTGGACATCAATATGTTTGCAAATTTTAAATATGGTAATAAAGTGTTTTCAAGGGTGCATGATATTTATAGGGAGCAGTCTGATGAATTTCTAAGAGATGGAACTTATTTGCGCTTGAAAGATTTTACAGTAGGCTATACCTTGCCCGTAGCAATCAGCAGAAAGGCTAAAATTGAAGGCATTCGCATTTATGTGCAACTCACAAATATGCTTACGCTAAAAGCAGACAAATGGCTTGCTGATCCAGAAGCACAAACAATTAGAGAAAACACATACTCTACAGGATTGGGCTATGACTATGGTGCAGTGCCAAACGCACGTTCAGTGAATGTGGGCTTATCTTTAAAAATATAAACTTTAAAATTGAAAAACTATGCAAAACATATACAAAAATATAAAACTGCTACTGCTGCTAACACCTTTATTGGGTGGAATAGCCTGCAAAAAATTTGGTGCTACTCACCCAACTGCCAATTTGCCTGCAAACAAATTAACGGCGATGTATGCTGCTTTTTCTAGGCAATATGAAAAAGAGGGGGTAAAAATGTCCTATTATAGTCCGTGGTGCAATTTATCTATGCACGCAGAAGCCATGCCAGGTGCAGGAGCGATCACGTATGGTTATGGTTTATATGCGGGTGAAGCATACAACTATGGATACAGACGTATCATGGAAGGACGCTGGGAAGGAGGTACCAATGAATGGCTTTTTGACGATGCTTTGGTTTCTGTGTTTCGTGCACAGCAAATGGCAGAAGAAATAGAAAAGCTAGAAGTGGCAACAAGTCCAGAAGAAGTCAAAAAAGGAAAACTACCTAGAAATATTTATTTGCAGGCGAAATCTTTGCGTGCTTTGGCATACTATGTGCGTTACTTATTTTTTGGACCGGAGAGCTTGGCGAACCCTATGGGAGGTGCAAAATCTACTTGGAATATGGAATTAGATCAAATCATCGCTTTGTTTGAAGACATCAATAAAGATCATGACGATTGGCAGAATATTAAAACGCCTATTCTTGTTGAATACCTGTCAAACAATAGTTCATATAAAAAATGCGACCAGGAGGATACAGAAGAAAAGGTTAAAAAATGCAAAGCAAAAATCTCAGATGAATACACGGCGGATAATTTGCATTTTGAAAAATCTGTTTATGCCAATATTTTAGGTGTGAAAGGCATGTTAGCTCGCTTATACGCTTTAAAAGGTTTAAATGGTGATGCAAATGCAAAAAAAACAGCTGCTGATTACGCCACAGAGGTTATAGATGCAGTAGCAGAACTAGAAAAAGACGGTGTAAACTTTGGGGCTTTTAAAATTCTTTGGGGCTTTGATACCAGTGAGGGTGCTAGTGGTTATAACCGAATTTGGAAAGATATTGCTGGTGCATTTTCTGATTTTGCTTGGCTAAGAGGAGGAGATGTAGAAGATATCTACAACCCGATGTCTGGAACTATCTACCGCCAAACCGTTTATGGCGACTGTCCTGCTGGACAAAAATGTGCTGTGGAAGAAATTTGGGACGATCCAAACAAACTGGTTATAGGGGTGATAGCGCCAAGGAAAAAATCGTTTGATGCTTGCCAGAAAAATGCAGGTTGTAAAACAACTTTCAAACAGTGTGCAGATGCTAGCGGAAATGACCCTTCAGTTTTAGCACAATGTAAAGCGGACTTTGCCAATTGCAATGAAACGTGTTATCAAATACCAGAGAACCAATATATATATGAGTCCGATGATTTGACGAAGGATGACATAGATTTTTATCCAAGTGCAAAATCTGAACTCATTATTGTTCGATTGCAAGAGATGGAGGATATTCAAAGTGGTGATTTTGCCAAAGATAGAGCCTTTAGAAACAAAAGTATTTTTCATGGCATGATAAACAGAGCCGTGGCAGTGAGGAAAATGGAGTTAGACTTAGATTTAAAAGGGGTAAAGGTTACATTTGTACCGACAAACATTTCAATAAACTAAGTAAAAATCATTCAAAAAGCCTCCCTGCCACAAGTAGGGAGGCTTTTTATTTTTTACAAAAAATGCAATAAATTAAACCAAGATAAAAAACTTTTATGTATATTTGCCTTGATTTTTGGTTACGGCATGGTCGGTACTGAATTTCAAAGCAGCTCAAATTCAAATAATTATGATCAAAAAGAAGTTATTTTTACTCTTACCCCTTGCGCTCGCAAGTGCCTTATATGGGCAGGACAAGCGTGTTACAGGGGTTGTCAAGGACGAGTCGGGAGACCCTGTTATTGGCGCAAACGTGGTTGTTAAGGGCTCTGGTAGAGGCGTAGCAACAGATGCGAGAGGTTCTTTTGAACTTATTGCGGGAGAGAAAGACACTTTGGTGGTTACCTTTATTGGTTTATCCACCCAAAAGTTGGCGGTTGCAGGCAAGTCAAATCTTGACATTATGCTTAGTGAAGGAGAACAACTTAAAGATGTCATTATAACCGCTTTGGGTATAGAAAAATCAGAGGCTGCTTTGGGTTATGCGTCTCAACAAATATCTGGTAAAGAGGCTGTTTTACAAGGTAATCCAAACGCCTTAGCTGGTATAGACGGCAAAATATCTGGTGTGCAGGTTGTGCAGGCTTCGGGTACGCCTGGTGCATCTGCGCAAATTATGATACGTGGTATTTCTTCGGTGAGTAATTCTGAACCGCTTATTGTGGTTGATGGTGTGCCTATCAGCAACGAGTCTAAGGTAACCAGAGAGAATGTGTATGGCACAGGAGGAACAGATAGGACTAGCCGTGCGGTGGACATTAACCCAGAGGATATAGAGAGCATGACCGTGCTTAAAGGTCCTGCTGCAGCGGTTTTATATGGTAGCCGTGCACAAAACGGTGTGATTGTTTATACCACGAAAAAAGGCAAAGCAGGAGGGCTTTCTGTGAATTTTTCTACAAGCGTAGGCATGGATTTTGTGCGGAATTTGCCCAAAATGCAAAACAAATATGGGCAGGGTTATCTAGATTACAATACGGGTATTTTTGTTCAAGGGGCAAGCAATACAGCCTCAGCCGCTTTGTATGTAAATTCATGGGGACCAGAAGTGAATGGGCAAGATTATTCAGATCCATTAGGAAATAATTATTCAGGGCAGAAGTATAATAATTTGAAAGATTTTTTCCAAATAGGAGTCAATCAAAATTACAATTTGTCTTTGCAAGGTGGAACAGATAAAGTGAGAACGATTTTTTCTTTGGGGTATAGCAATATTACAGGAACAATTCCGAACAATACGTTTACTAGACTGAGTTTACGTAACAATACAACTGCGCAACTATCAGATAGACTCACCTTGGAAGTGGGAGCAAATTTGGTAAACACAGGTGGTAATAAGAGCCAGAAAGGTAGCAATGTCTCTGGAACTACTTTACCCTTATATAGAATGCCCATCAATTTTGACGGTAGAGAGGGTAAATACTATAATAAAAATTATAATCCGACATCGGATAATCCGTTTTGGTCTGTAAATAACATACTACATGATGAAACGGTATGGCGTTTTGTGGGTAGCACAAAATTGTCTTATGATTTAGATAAACACAAAAGAGTTTTTGATGCGCTTAAACTATCCTATTCAACAAGTGTTGATTTATCAGACTATGAAGTGAAAGAATATGTTAAACAAGAAGGTTCTAACAATCCGACATTTAAGTTTGGTCGTGTGCAAGAAGCACGCAGGCGTGATATAGAAATGAACCACGATGTTACCTTGGCGATGAGCAAACATTTGCCGGAAGATTTTTCAATAGATTTGGTTGTAGGGTTTAATTTTAGACGCAACACTTACACCTATCTTGAAGTGCTTGGTACCAATACTGCCGATTTTAACTTGCATAATATATCCGCTATGTCTGAAAAGACAACGGAACAGGTGCGTAGTGAGGCTAATTTTTTGGCGGCTTATGCAGATTTTACCGCTTCTTGGAAAAATACGGTGTATCTAGGACTAGCCTTGCGTAGTGAGTGGGCATCAGCTTTGCCTTATTTTGTTAAACGAAATAGACAAGGGTATCAATACCCAGCGGTCAATGCTTCTTTTGTTTTTACAGAACTTTCAGAAAATAGAAAATTAGGGGCTTTGAGTTTTGGTAAAGTGCGTGCATCTTTTGGGATTACAGGTTTGATGCCTAAACCTTATTCAGGAGTATCGCCCATTCAACAGGTTAGCGGTGTATGGGATCCAAGTATAGGCAATAACCCATCAACAACAAACAATGGGTCAAGCATTATTTCGTATGATAATGTTTACCAGCCTTCATCTATGGTGCCTGAACGCAAAATGGGATTTGAATTGGGTACAGATTTAAGATTTTTCAATGGAAGATTAACCCTTGATGCGACTATCTATCAAGACCAAGTAACAGGTTCTCTGCTTTCTATTTCCTATGAACCAGCTTCTGGATTTAGGTCTATTTACGGAAATAATGTAGATTTACGAAATAGAGGTGTTGAACTAACACTAGGTGGATCACCAGTGGTTACGCATGGTTTTGAGTGGAACACAGCCATAAATGTAACGCATAACCAAAACATAGTAACCAAGATTAAAGGGGACGTTAAGGAAATCGGACAATTTGGATTTAGCAATGGCATTTCCAATTATATCGCAGAGGGTAAACCTGCTTACGCTTTGTATGGTTATACTTGGAAAAGAAACGAAGATGGGCAGATATTGACCAATGACAAAGGTAAGCCTATTGTATTAACAGAAAAAAGTTATCTGGGTAATCCATTTCCAAAGGTTTTGTTGGGTTGGAACAATAAATTTACCTACAAAGGCTTGTCTTTATCTGTGTTTGCGCACATTCGTATTGGAGGAGATATGTATAATGGAACCCTTACGAGTTTAAATTTTGTTGGTAAATCTGCGGAAACTGAAGACAGACTGGGTGAAATTGTATTTGCAGGTGTCAATGAAACAACAGGTTTGGCGAATGATATTGCCATATCAAAGGTTGATTATTATAGAGACGTAAGAGGTCAAGGCAATGAACAAGCCATTGAAAAAGATATTCATTGGATTAAATTGCGTGATGTAACTTTGGCTTACACCTGGAACATTAGAAATCCTAAGTATCAAGTTAAATCTATTGCTTTGAGTGTGTCTGGAAGTAATTTAGCCATGTGGTCAAATTATTCAGGTGGCATGGATCCAGAGACTTCCTTAGGTGGGGGTGGTGGGACTTCTGGTTCTTCCATGGGTTATGAATATTTTAATAACCCAAATGTAAGAAGTGTGTTATTTGGTTTAAAACTCAATTTATAAACGTAGAATCATGAGAAAAATAGCTATTATATTGGGTCTAACAATTTTGTTGCCTGCGTATTCTTGTAAAAAGACTTTGGATTTAAAAAATCCAAACAGTACAAATTTACCGACCATAGATGCCGCTCGGGCGGGTTTGGTAAATGTTGTAACCGCTGACCTAAGTAGAGTAAATGCCTTGCTTGCACAAAACACATTTATTGTAAATAACCTGATTGTAACACAAAGTACGGTTGGAAGTAGTGATATAAAGTATCCTTACACGAATCTTTATCAATTTGTACTGCTCAATACAGATGAAATATACAGAAAAGCAAAAACCATAGATACTTTGGAGGCTAGGTTTTTATTTTGGTTAGGCAATAACATGCTGTATCAACAATTTGAGGAACCCATGCAATACGAAGTGCTGGGGCAAATTAGTGGTAAAACAATCACCAAAGAATATTTGGAAAACGGTATAAACCAGTATATTGCTACATCTTTGCAATATACACCACAAGATACAGATGCTACAAAAGCCCTAAAAAATAAATTTGTTAGGTTGTCGTATTTTTTATTGCTAAAATTAGCCATGGACGAAGCAGATTATGTTAGGGCTAGTGAAATGTTATTGGCGTTGGATAAAGACGTAGATGGTGCAGTATCTCCGTTTTCTAACAAATATGCGTATAGTTATGAATACTTAGGTACTGCACCCAATGACAACAACTGGGTGAGATATTGGTTGGGTACGAATACCATTAGTGTAGATG
>CANHHI010000017.1 GCA_947460225.1 Flavobacteriales bacterium | reverse complement strand
CCAAAACCGTTTTGCAGTTTAAAAGCCATTCCGCTTGTTTTTTTGCGTCTTTATCCCCTGCCTTGGCGGCACGTTCTATTTTTTGTAAATTTTTATCAACCGTTTCTAAATCTTTGAGTTGCAATTCTATATCTATAATTTCCTTGTCTCTCACAGGGTTTACACTGCCGTCCACGTGGATAATGTTGTCGTCATCAAAACAGCGCAATACGTGCAAAATAGCATCTGTTTCTCGGATATTGGCTAAAAATTTATTGCCCAAACCCTCTCCTTTTGATGCGCCTTTTACCAAGCCTGCAATGTCCACAATTTCCACCGTGGTTGGCACCACTTGCTCAGGTTTAACCAATTTTTCCAAAATTTCCAAACGAGGGTCTGGCACGCTAATCATGCCCACATTGGGCTCTATGGTGCAAAAAGGGAAATTTGCCGACACCGCCTTGGCATTCGACAAACAATTAAAAAGCGTAGATTTTCCAACATTTGGCAAACCTACAATGCCACATTTTAAAGCCATATTGTTAAGCGTTTTTGAATTTATAATTTTTAACTACGTCTATGAATAATTTAACTTTTTGCCAATCCGTATCTGGATAAACCCCATGTCCCAAATTGGCAATATGCCTTTGTCCCGCAAAATCTGCGAGCATTTTTTCCGTCTGTTTGACAATTTCAGCCTCCGAGCTATACAGCACGCAAGGGTCTAAATTGCCTTGTAAAGTCTTGTTTGCGCCAATAATTGCCCTGCTTTCCGCAATATCCACTGTCCAATCCAGTCCAATGGTGTCGCAAGGCAAAGCTGCCAAATATTTCCGAGAGCCGTGCGCCCCTTTGCTAAATAGCGTAATGGGCGTTTTTCCTGCAAATGCTTGGGAGATTTTATCTAAATAAGGTATGGCGAAAATGCGGTAAGCCTCTGGGGACAAAACCTCCGCCCAACTGTCAAAAATTTGCAACATGTCCGCACCTGCACGCACCTGTTCTTGCAAATATTGAATGGTTACTTCTGTTATTTTATCCAGCAATATATGTGATAAATCGGGGGCTTGGTAGAGCCATTTTTTAGCTAAACTGAATGTTTTAGAGCCTTTGCCCTCTATCATATAACAAAAAATAGTCCAAGGTGCACCCGCAAAACCAATAATCGGCACGCTACCCGCCAAGTTTTTTTTCAAACAAGCAATCGCATCATAAACATATTGCAAATTTTCATGGGCATTGTGTGCATTTAACCGCAAAATATCCGCATGGGTTTCTATGGTTTTTTCAAACCAAGGACCTTTTTGTTCAAGCATTTGGTAGGGCAAGCCCATAGCTTCTGGCACCACCAAAATATCGCTAAAAATAATTGCGGCATCTACGCCCAAAATATCCACAGGCTGTTTGCTGACTTCGGCTGCCAAAGCTGGCGTTTCCACGAGTTCTTTAAATCCCGAAAGACTGGCACGAATGGCTCGGTACTCAGGTAAAATACGCCCAGCTTGTCGCATCACCCATACGGGAGTGCGTTCTACTTTTAGTCCTTTTGCTGCACGCAAAATCAAAGCATCGGTTTGCATGGGTGCAAAGGTATAGTTTTTTGTGCAAATTTGTATTAGATTTTTATTTTTTTGTTATCTTTGGACAAAATATTTTGATGATGTTGCTTTCTATATCTGGCTTTTTCAAAACATTATTGGTGGTGTTGGGCGTTTTTACGCTCCTGCGCTGGCTTTCCCGCTTTTGGCTTTTTTATCAATTGAGTAAAATCAATAAGCCTAGTCGTGCTGAGAAAAAGGAAGCTAAAAAAACGAAAATACAAGACAAAAACCCTGGAACTTACGTAGATTTTGAAGAAATAAAAGAATAATGTTAAAATCTTACCCAAACTTATTTAAACACTTGCTTGGCGCAGGTATTTTGCTGGCTTTTTTGCTGGTATATTTTTACCCCATGTTGCAAGATTATGTGATTGCACAAAGCGATATTAAGAGTTATCAAGGTATGGCAAGCGAAATGCGTGCCTACCGCAACCAAGATGATCAAGAAATTTTTTGGTCAGAGGCGATGTTTTCGGGCATGCCTACTTACCAAACTGGTGTAAAATACCAGTTTTCTGTTTTGCAATTTTTGGATTTGCATGTTTTAAAATTAGGCTTATATTACGCTGTGATGCCCCTTTTTGTGGCGATGCTGGGCATGTACTTTTTGTTGCAGTATTTTGGTGTTTTATGGGTTTTGAGTTTAGTTGGGGCTTTGCTCTATGCTTTTTCGGCGTATCATTTGCAAATACTAGATGCTGGACACAACAGTAAACTCAATGCTTTGTGTTATTTGCCGTGGCTTTTGTTTAGTTTTATATTTGCCTTAAAAAGTCAAAAAACTTTTTTGGCTTTATTGTTTGTAAGTGTGGCTTCTTATTACGCTTTGGCAGCAAACCACGTGCAAATGTTGTATTATTTCCTTTTGTTTGTGGGTATTTACCTCGTTTTGGCGGTGCTTTTGCGCCAAATGCCCTTGAATAAAGATTTTATCAAGCGTTTAAGCATTATTTTCATTGGGTTTTTATTGGCTTTGGCGGGGAATTTTAATTTGTATTACCAAACGTATAGCTATGCCAAGCACACCATGCGTGGGGGCAATGAATTGGCGCAAGCAACGGCAAAAAAAGGCTTAGATTTGGATTATATCACCCGTTGGAGTTATGGAAAATCGGAGACTTTTTCTTATCTCATTGCCGATGTGAAAGGAAAGGGTTCGGGCAGTTTATTGCAAGAATCGGCGTTTATTGAAAACCTAGACAACAACCTGCGCAAACCCATGCAAGAAGTCTATGAGAATGCGCCCCAGCTCTTGGATAGCTATTTTGGGGAGCAACCTTTTACAGCTGGACCTATGTATGCGGGAGTGGTGTGCGTGTATGTGCTTTTACTGCTTTTGTTTTACTATAAAAGTGCGCAAAAATGGGCATTTTTTGCGGTATTCTGTTTGTTTGTGATGCTGGCTTGGGGCAGGAATTTTATGGGCTTAACTGCGTTTGCGGTGGAATATTTGCCGTTTTACAATAAATTTAGAACGCCGAGTTCGATTTTAGCCATTGTGCATTTGTTTATACCGTTTTTAGCCATTTTGGGTTTAAATAAATTGCTGGAAGAAAAAGATTTTTTACAGGGTAAATTGTTTAAAATTTTATCTTTTTCCTTGCTTGGCTTTTTGCTGCTCAACGCCATAAAGGGGGATTTGTTTTTTGCTACACTCAAAGAGAGTGAGTTGGGTATTTATAGCCAAGTTACTGACTGGTTTTTGGTCAAGCAATACGTGTCCGATTTTAGGGCAAATATTATTGAACAATCGGCTTGGCGCAGTTTGTTTTATGTTGGCATTGCTTTTGTTTTGTTGTATTTATACGCCAAAAACAATTGGCAAAAAATGTATGTTGCTCTTGCCTTAACTTTGCTGATGAGTATGGATATTTTGAGTATTGGCTTGCGTTACATGAATAATGCGCAAAATGAAAAAGGTAAATTTACGCATTGGCAAGCCAAAAAAGAATTTTTATCTGCGCCCCCAGCGAGTGTGGCGGATAAAAGCATTTATGAATTGGAAAATACCAAAAACCCAAGTATTGAAAAGGTTTATCAAGATATAGCCAAAGCATTGAAAAATCAATATGACACGCCAAAGCTCGCCAAAAGCGATGCCGAACAGGCACAGTTTGATGCTTTGCGCAAAAATAGCCATTTTAGGGTGTTTGCTTTGGGTAATTCTTTTAATGATGCGATGACTTCGTTTTTTCACAAGTCTGTTGGGGGCTATCACCCTGCAAAACTAAGTATCTATCAAAATGTGATTGATGCGTATTTGGAAAAATATTTGCAAGATTTTTCCCGTGCAAAAAATTATGAGGAAATTGACGAAAAGCTAAGTGGCATGAACGTTTTACACGCTTTAAATACGCAATATATTATTTTGCACCCCTCCTATCCTGCTTTGGAAAATCCGCATAACTTAGGTGCCGCTTGGTTTGCCAAGGATATTGTTTTACAAGAAGATTTGCATGTGGCTTTGGATACTTTGGGTGCATTGCCTTTGCAAACGGCAATGCTTCACCAAAATGTACCTTTTTCTTTGCGCAATGGTTTTGATGAACAGGCGAATATTTCCCTCTTGCATTACCACCCCGATACTTTGCGTTACAAAAGCACAAACCAAGCCGATGGGCTAGCCGTTTTTTCGGAAATCTATTACCCCGAGGGCTGGACGGCTTACATAGACGGCAAAGAGACCCCTTGGTACAGAGCCAATTATTTTTTGCGGGCTTTATTTGTGCCAAAAGGTACGCATGATATTTCCTTTGTGTTTGCGCCTAAACATTTGCTATTGGGGCGTTTGTTGCACCTTGGATTTTTGGCAATGCTCGGTGTTTTTGCAGTTTTGGCATTTTGGCAAGCAAAGAAAAAACAAGCGTGAAAAAAATTCTACTGTTAACTTACTATTTTCCGCCTGCGGGGAGCATTGCCGTGCAACGCTGGGCAAAATTTTGCAAGTATTTGCCGAGTTTTGGTTACGATGTGCTGGCATACAAACCCAAAAATCCGCATTATGCTACGCTGGACGAATCTTTTTTGGCAGATGTGCAACATATACAAGTACTAGAACTGCCGATTTTTGAGCCCTATCAGATTTACGAAAAACTGACAAAACAAAAAAGCAACAGCATTGGGGATATTGCCAGTAAACCCAAGAATTGGCAATCAAAACTGGCGCAATTTATACGCAGTATTTTTTTTATTCCCGATGCCAAATGCTTTTGGATACGCCCTTCGGTGCGCTTTTTAAAAAAATACCTGAACGAAAACCCTGTGGATATAATTATTTCCACAGGACCACCGCATAGCATGCACCGCATAGCTTTTCAGCTCAAAAAACATACAAATACCACTTGGATAGCTGATTTTAGAGACCCTTGGGTGGATTTGGATTATTTGGATAGTTTGCCTTTTTCTTTTTGGACAAAATGGTGGCAAAAGCGCATGGAAAAAGAAGTTTTACAAAGTGCAGATGCTATTTTGACTGTTAGCCAAACTTGGCAAAAAGACTTGCAAGCCAAAACCACAAAGCCTGTTTATTTTTTACCCAACGGCTATGATGATGAAGATTTTGTGAACATAAGCCCTTTGCTAAAATCCAAAGATGAATGTTGGATTGTGCATACAGGCTCGCTGACAAGTTATAGAAATCCAAAGGTTTTTTACGACATTTTACAAGATTTGCCTGCGCAATGGCTAGCAAAAATCAAGGTTTTTATGATAGGGCAAAGCGATGAAGAGGCGAAAAATGTGTTAAACGATTTTCCTTTGCTACAAGACAAAGTTGTTTTTATAGCGCAAATGCCACACCAAGAAGCCTTGCGTTACCAAAAAACGGCTGATGTGCTCTTGCTCTTGCTCAATCAATATGAAAAAAGCAAAGGCTTGCTCACGGCAAAAATATACGAATACCTCGCCATGCAAAAACCTATTTTTGCCCTCGGCAACCCTGCTGGAGAAGTGGGCAAATTGCTTGAAAATACACAAGCAGGGAAAATATCTTCGTATCACGCGCCTGCTTCGCAAAGCGCAAGTGTTTTACTGGATTTATTGCAAACTGGACAAACAAAAAATATAGACACAAGCAAATATACACGCAAGCGTCTAACGGAAGATTTGGTGGGGATTATGGATATTTAAAATTGTAAGTTTATTTTTTTGCTTTAGGCTTATTTAACTTGGGTTTATAATCGCCCAAAGTTCTGCGCAAAAAATCGGCAAATAAAGGAACAGTGAAACAAATATACCCATGAATTTTCATCTGATCTACTACACCTTTACGTTTTAAATTATCTCTAAAGATACTTATATCATTGGTAGATTTCCTGCCCATTTTTTTTACTATATCAGCCATAGCATATTTTTCATTATCACCCATGCTTGCCATAGCGTGCATAAACGATTTTTCCATATCTGTTACTTTGTCTAATCTAGATTTAAAAAAACTCTCGTCTAGAGCTTCCATGGCTTTTGGCTCTGCATCTAAAACATCTTGTAAAGTAATGGGTGATTCTTTTGCAACATCCCAAATATGTCTTCCTAATTCTTGTATAAAATAAGGATAACCTTTGGTAATTTCAATAATCTTGTCTATCGCATCTTGATTGTAAGTTACATTTAGTTTTTTTGCAGGTTCCGTAATGGCTTTTTCGTTTTCGGGGTATTTTAAATTTTCAACGGGTTGAAAAACAAATAAACGCTCGGCGTATGTTTTAACATCACCTGTCATTTTCTGCACAGAAGGCAAACCTGCACCAAACATAATAATAGGCAAATTACTTTGAGCAACTTGGTGTAACGCCGCTATAAAAGCACCTAAATCTGGTTTTTTTAAATATTGTATTTCATCTACCAGTATGCAGATATATTTATTATATGCTTTCGCAGCCTCACCGATAGCCAAAAATATATCTTTCAAATCGTCTTCAAACCGCCCAGAATCAGCTTGTCCAACAATTGGTTTTACATCAAGTTTGAAATTAACTTCCCCTACACTTACAGAAAAAGACTTAAATACGCCCAATGCTTTTTTTAGTGTTTCTTTTATTTTTTCTGTGTTATCTATGGACAAAAGTATTTTTCTTAATACACTTGTTATCACCACTTGAAATTTATCGTTTTCAGATATTTCTATTTTTTCACAAATATAATTTTTTTGTTCTGCCATTTGTTTAAAACGATTGAGCAAAACTGTTTTACCAACACCTCGCAAACCATATAGCATGATTGCACGATCATAATTGCCTATTTTAGTTCTTTCAAGACTAACATTGGCTTTATGCAATATAGACTCACGCCCAGCTAAATAACTTGGCTGTGTTCCAGCTCCCGGTTTATATGGGTTTTGAATTTCGTCCATAGAGAAATATAATATCCTGCAAATTTAATCTTTTTTAGCTATATTCTTAGGTTTCTTAAAAAAATATTTTCTACATATATCATTCCATCAAACCTTTGCCTTCTAAAATACTTGATATATGCTTTTCAATTCTAGCGATGCGTGTTTTGGACTGTTTGGCTTGGGAAAAATGTAATAAATAGCCTCTTTGTCTGCCGGGCGTTAGCGCATAAAACGCCTTTTTCAATTCGGGCATTTGGGTAAAATAATCTTGTAGCTCAATGGGTACAGGCGTTTCTTTCTTTTCTGTTTGGACTTTTAAGCCTTTTTCTTCTATGACTATGGCTTGCGCTAGGTAAATTCTTATGGTTTCTTCTAATTTTAGCGCATCCGCTAAGTTGGTAAAACGAATTTGCCTTGCCGACTGCATGTTTTCTGTTTGCCTAATTAAAATCCCTAGTTTATCTTCTAATAAAGCACCTTTGAAAAACATAAGTGCAACATAATCTTTAAAAGCAGCGAGTAGCACAACGTTTTTGTCGTTTAAAGTATAACAAGGCATACCCCATTTGCGGGTTTCTTTGAGTTTGGTCTGCAACAAAAGATTGCGCAAAAATACTAAAATTTCTTGCCATGTAAATACCTTGCAAGCAGGTGTGTCAAATAACGGACAACGCCCACAGCCTTGCGCCAAGTATTCCTCTACTGTTACATGTTTTGATGATAACATAAATATTCACCGTCTAGGCTTAGTTTTGTTTCTACATTATTGACATATAACGCCCCAGTACCCAAACCTTGTGGCAAAGAGGGATTGAGGCTGGCGGTAAATTGGGCAATGGCTTCCAAAGCCAAATTACTCTCCAAAGCAGACGTTATCCAATATTGTATGCCCCGTTTTTCTGACAAGGCAATGATGCGCTCACAAGCATGGAAACCACCGAGCAAACTGGGTTTTAACACCACATATTGGGGCTGTATCTCATCTAAACAGTCTGTGATTTCTTGCTCGGAAAGCCCAATCAATTCCTCGTCCAAAGCAATGGGAATGCTTGATTTTTTGCGGACTTCGCCCATTGCCTGCCAATTGCCTTTTGCTATGGGCTGTTCTATGGAATGTATGCACAAAGGCGCATATAAAGGCAAAATTTTGTTTAGATAAAAATCCGCATCAAATGCGCCATTGGCATCTAAACGAATGGCTAAATTTGGAAATTCCCTGCGAATTTGTGCAATAATTTGGTGTTCCGCTTGAAAATCCAAAGCACCAATTTTAAATTTAATGCAGGTAAAACCATTTTTGGCTTTATTTCTAGCTTCCAAAAGCATTTCTTCGGGATTTGCCATCCACACCAAGCCATTGATTTGAATTTTTTGCAAACCTTTTACAAAATCATTCGGATACCAAATTTGCATCGCACCATTTGCCCAATCTAGCTTTGCCATTTCCAAGGCAAAACGCAAACTGGGCATTTTTTGCAAAAGCTGTAAATTGTCTAAATAAAAATCTAAATTGCTTTGCAGTTCGGGCAAAAATGTTTCTATATCAGCCTCTGTTTCTGGGTTTAATCCCAATATTAAACTGGCTTCGCCTTTACCTTTTTGATTTGGATTTTCTTTGTGCCACAAATTGATGAAATAACTGGGTTTTTCCTGTAAAAAACCACGAGAAGTGCCAGCAGGTTTTTTAAAAACAAGCTGGCGTTTTTCTATTGTTATCTCAAAATTCATTTTAGTAAGCCCTTGCAAAAAGCACCCTTTGCGTGGACGGTTTGCCTGTCAAAATACAAACGCCATCTTCCAAAGGGTTGTTTAATGGCACGCAACGAATGGTTGCTTTGGTCATTTCTTTGATTTTTTCTTCCGTTGCCTCTGTGCCGTCCCAATGCGCCAGCAAAAACTTGCCATTGTCCAAACCTTGCACAAAATCCTGCAAGTTGTCCACTTTGATGGTGTTTTCTCGCAATCTATTTTGCGCCACAACAAGCATATTTTCTTGAATTTCTACCAAGTACTTTTCTATACTTGCCAAAATATCGGCTTGCGCAAGGCTTTGTTTTTCGCCTGTGTCTCTGCGCACGATTTCTATGGTTTTATTTTCCATATCACGCATGCCTACTGCCAAGCGTATAGGCACGCCTTTCATTTCGTATTCTGAAAACTTCCAACCCGGTGTTTTGTGGTCGTCAGCGTCTATTTTTAAGCGAATGCCTTTTTGTTTGAGCGTTTTGGCAAGTTCATCTACAAAAACCATGATTTGTGACAATTGCTCTTGATTTTTAAATATTGGCACCAAAACCACTTGCCAAGGTGCGATTTTTGGGGGTATCACAAGCCCTTTGTCGTCTGCATGGGTCATAATCAAAGCACCCATTAGGCGTGTGGAAACACCCCAAGACGTTGCCCAAACATATTCTTGCTTGTTTTCTTTGTTCATGTATTTCACTTCAAAGGCTTTGGCGAAGTTTTGCCCTAAAAAGTGCGAAGTACCCGCTTGCAAGGCTTTTCCATCTTGCATCATGGCTTCTATGCAATAGGTTTCTTCTGCGCCCGCAAAGCGTTCAGCAGGCGATTTTCTGCCCTGCACCACAGGAATAGCCATAAAATCTTGCACAAATTGCGTATAAACGCCGAGCATTTTTTCCGCTTCTGCAATGGCTTCCTCAGCCGTGGCGTGTGCGGTGTGCCCCTCTTGCCACAAAAATTCCGTGGTTCTTAAAAACAGACGTGTGCGCATTTCCCAACGCACCACATTTGCCCATTGGTTGATTAAAATCGGCAAATCTCGGTAAGAACTTATCCAATTTTTATATGAATTCCATATTATCGTTTCCGAAGTGGGGCGCACAATAAGCTCCTCTTCTAGCTTGGCTTCTGGATCGGTTACCAGCTCGCCATGTTCATCTATTTTTAACCTATAATGCGTAACCACGGCACACTCCTTGGCGAAACCGTCCACGTGTTTGGCTTCTTTGGCAAGGTAAGATTTTGGAATAAAAAGCGGAAAATACGCATTCACATGCCCCGTTTCCTTAAATTGAAAATCCAATTCCGCTTTCATATTTTCCCATATAGCATAACCATAAGGCTTGATGACCATGCAGCCACGCACCTGACTGTGTTCTGCCAAATCTGCACGCAATACCAGTTCGTTATACCACTCTGCGTAATTCTCTTGTCTTGTTGGAAGTTTTTCCATAAATAAAATATGCCTCAAAGATATAAAAATTTTCTTCATTGTTATGCAATGGTGTGTCGATTTTTTCATTTTTACATTTTATTGATAAATAATGCTTATTATTAGTAAATGAAAGTTAAAAAATGTTATTTATTCTTTAAGCCTTGCATGAAACGCTAACTTGCGCTAAATTTCTCGATACTCGGTATGATAAAAAAAACCACAAAACTATTTTACACAGTTCTTTTAATAGGCTTGAACGTTATAGCATGCACTAAAAAACAGGCAATTCATAGCCCCAAAACGGATATAGCTAAACGGCAAACAGGCGCATTAAAAAATGTTTTGCTTATTGGCTTAGATGGCGTAACCTATCGTGTGCTTAACGCAGAAATGCAAAAAGGCAATTTGCCCCATTTGCAAAGGTTACAAAACCAAGGATTATCTATTCCAGCGATGATACAAACAGGTAATGCGACTTCGTCTATGCCAGGCTGGGGAACTATTTTAACTGGTTTTTGGTCCACAGCACATGGCGGCACAAATTGGTGGGGACCCGTGCCCTTTACAAAATTAACGCTTGCGGGTGCAAGCAAACAGCTTAATCTTGGCATTCAAAATACTCTGATTACACAAGGCTGGACGAATAAAAGCCCCGCTTTTGATTTTGCGAAAGTTTTCCTCAAAGAATCTGATGGAAAAAATTATACGGATTTTTTTAGACAATTTGAAGTTTATACAGAAGGCGGAGTGAGTGCGCCCAAAGATTATCCGCTGGACAAAGTAAGTATTGCCTCTGCCAATTTGACAGTGGAAAAATTAAAGACACTTGCCAAAGACGAGCCACATTTTTTGTTTTCTTATTTGCATGATTCCGATGAGATTGGGCATGCAGTGGGTTATGGCGATAAATACAACAAAGCCTTGCATAAACTAGATAGTTTGATTGGACTGATGACGAATGCCGTTGAAACCAGAATGGACAATGCAGATTGGCTGATTTTGGTAACCACAGACCATGGAAGAGTAGCCAGCAATGGCATGGGGCATGGTGGAAACAGTTTGGAAGAGCGGACAAGTTTTTTAATTGCCAACCAAAAGATTACGCAAAAAACAGAAATAGAATTAACCGAAGTTTTTTGGCTGGTTTTAAGTCAGTTGGCACAAAATCCTGTGGGGTTACTTTGCAAAATTGCGGAAGGTACGGAAAATGCACAACTCAGTGTCAGAATAGATACCAATAAAGTGTATATCAATAATACTAAACCAGGCTTTGGTTTGGGGTTCACTTGGGGCGATGCCAAATTGATGAATAGATATACTGTGTCTGAAAACACAGAAAAAAAATACCAATTTACCACCGAAAATGCTTTTGGTGCAAAAACAGAATTGCCTTTAAATGATGTGCATAGTGTTACAAAAAGAAACTTTGAAGGCATTACAACAGTTTTATATGCAAAAGAAGAACAATTTGTCCATTTAGCAAACATTAGAGAATCAAGTTCTTATGCGCAATTGACTATCAAAATGGATTACAGAAACAACAAAGTGTATATTGATAACACAACGCCAGGGTTTGGTTTGAGTTTTGGCGACAACCAATATACCATTACTGACCATGCTGGAAAAACATATATTTTCTCTTCCAGAACCG
Organism: Flavobacteriales bacterium; assembly: GCA_947460225.1. Taxonomy (GTDB): domain Bacteria; phylum Bacteroidota; class Bacteroidia; order Flavobacteriales_D; family CANHHI01; genus CANHHI01. The sequence goes on along the minus strand of CANHHI010000017.1, from coordinate 4,940 downwards.
CTTTTGGCGCAAGCACCGAAATCCCACTTTCTGGTGTTAGAAGAATAGAAAAGAAATCCAATAACAATTCAATTACGATTATTTATTAAACCTTATAAACTATGAAAATCAACAAACTACTGCTTGCCTTATTAGGCGTATCGAGCATCACAACACTTGTGAGTTGCAAAAAACAAACTGTAAATACCCCGCAACAAAACCAAAGACTTACACCAGCAGTTAAAGATGCTACGGGCATTATTCCCAAAAACAATTGGATTATGCCTATGGCAGTGCAAGAATGGGTGTTAGCCAATGGCTACAAAACCCTGCCAACTGCACAAGCTTTGTCTATTGCGCAAAGCCAAGAGTATGTTTTTGTATTGCCTGCACAAGATGAAGATTTGCTGGTAACCGATATTTTGTCTGCAGTAACGCTGCCAGCTAACACAAATCCAAACATATATTTTGGCACGGATAAAATTATCTATTTTTCACTGTATGAAATTTTGGCAAATGGCGATTTGAGTCCAATTTACACCCCAAAAACACGTATAAATTATGCTTGGAGCAGTTTGGTTACAGACATGCAATCTGGCATCATACAGGCTTATTACAGCATTTTAGCACCGACAAAAAACGAATTGTACCGTTTTTCTATGAAAGCAGGAAAAAGCTATGCCATTGGTTTGAGCGGTGATTTGTTTGTTGCGCCAAGCGTTGGGGCATCGGCTTTTTATGCCAGTGAAAATGGACAATTTTTAAAACAAGTCTATTTATATGATGTGGAAAAACAGCAAAAACAAAGTATTAGTGTTGCTCCGCTTGTAAGACTAAGAACCAACAAAACGCTTGTAACTATTACCGATGTAAATATATTTAGTAGTGTTTCGGCATTTTCTAAAAATACATACACGGGAGAAAATATTCCTACAAATCCAAATGACTGGTGGGGATATTATACCTATAGCGTAACAGAAATTCACTTTCAACATACAGAAGCACTTCAAGGCATAGTGCGTTATGAAGTAACATGTTATGCTTACACCAAAGTTTTTGAACCTAAAACTGTAAATGAGTCTATATCTTATGCTTTTACAACAGTTGCATCAAGCATGGGCGTGGTAGAAATAAAAGGTTATAATGCCAAAGGCACACTTGTTTTAAATGTGTCCAAATAATAAACCAATCCCCAGCTGATGCTGGGGATTATTTTTATAACACACGGAGCACCAAACCTTTCAAGTAAGCACTTTCTTCGTGGAAAATATTCACAGGATGGTCTGGACTTTGTCTGAGTTCATGCAAAATCTGCACTTTTCGCCCGCTTTCTATGGCGGCGGCACGTACTGCACCCACAAACAATGGCGTATTGACCACTTGACTACACGAAAAAGTGAATAAAAATCCACCGGGTTTTATTTTTTGCAAAGCTTGTGCATTTAATTTTTTATAGGCTTGAACCGCCTTGTGTTGCGCGCTGAGGTGCTTGGCAAAAGCAGGAGGATCTAAAATAATAATATCATACATTTCCGTAGTTTCCGCCAAATGTTTCATCACATCTTGGGTAAAACTTTTATGCGCAGCGGTGTTGATGGATTGCGCATTGAGCAATAGATTTTTTTCCAGCAAAGCAATTGCCGAAGCCGAAGAATCTATGGAATGCACCTCACTTGCACCTGCCTGCAAAGCATACAAGCTAAACCCGCCAGAATAACAAAACGTATTGAGGACTTTTTTGCCTTGTGCATATTGCGCAAGCAATTTTCTGTTTTCAGATTGGTCTATAAAAAATCCCGTTTTTTGCCCTTTTTCCCAATCTATATGAAAAGACAAAGCGTTTTCCAAAGCGACTTTTGCTGGCTCTTGCACGGATTGATACAAGTACTCCCCTTTTCCAAAGGCTTCTTGTGCGGGTTTGTGATAAATAGCTTGTAAAAAATCTTTGCCCAATACATTTTGCAAAGCTGTTGCTATGACTTGTCTTTCTTGATGTATCGCCAAAGAATGCGCCTGCAAAACCGCCACACGGTCGTACAAATCTATTACTAAACCTGGCAATCCATCGCCTTCGGCATGCACCAATCTGCACAAAGTTTGCTTGGGATTTTTCCACAAATTTAAATGCTTTCTCAGTTCCAAAGCGGTGCTTAATTTTTGCTCCCAAAACTTCAAATCTATGGCTACATCTTCAAAAGAAATCACTTTGGCAATGATACTGCCTCCTTTTTGGTGGTGCGCCCAAGCCAAAAAAGCACCTTTGTCATCTTGAATGCAAACCAAAGCCCCGTCTGCAATATCTTTTGGCGCATTTGCCACAGCACCTGAAAATACCCAAGGGTGAAAACGCAACAAAGGTTTTTCTTTGCCCGGCAAAAGGCGCAATATCGTATTCATATTTTTTTGGGCAAATGTACGAAAATTTGTTGGCTTGCTAGCCATGATTTTGCTTTCTATTCCTGTAAATTAAAAATTTCTATTTATACACATTCTAAATAATTTGCAGAAATTTTAGTAACTTCGTGGCAATTTTTATGATGCAAGAAAAAATAGAACTCATGGCACCCGCTGGAGACTTTGTGTCTCTGCAAGCTGCTTTGGACAATGGCGCAGATTCTGTGTATTTTGGCGTGGAACAACTCAACATGCGTGCCAGAGCCACCATAAACTTTACTTTGGACGATTTATCGGAAATTGCAAGGCGTTGCAAAGAGAAAAACGTGAAAACCTATCTCACGCTCAATACCATTATTTACGACCACGATTTGTCTATCATTAAAACACTCGTGAATGCCGTGAAAGAAAATGGCATTGATGCGGTCATTGCCATGGATCAAGCCGTGATTAACTACGCTTTTTCGCAAGGCGTGGAAGTGCATATTTCTACGCAAATTAACATTACCAATATTGAAACCGTCAAATTTTACGCCCATTTTGCCGATACCATGGTTTTGGCAAGAGAGTTGAGCCTTAGGCAGGTGGCGGAAATTTGCAAAGCCATTGCTCGGGAAAACATCAAGGGACCCAAGGGCAGACCGCTGGAAATAGAAATATTTGGGCACGGGGCTTTGTGTATGGCGGTGTCGGGCAAGTGCTATTTAAGTTTGCACGAACACAATTCTTCGGCAAACCGAGGAGCGTGCAAGCAAGAATGCCGTAGAAAATATACAGTAATAGACCAAGAAACGGGCAATGTACTTGATTTGGACAATGAATACATCATGTCGCCCAAGGATTTGTGCACCATAGACTTTTTAGACCAAGTCGTAGAGGCGGGTGTAAAAGTTTTAAAAATAGAAGGACGAGGCAGAGCCCCAGAATATGTGGCAATGGTTACAAAAACGTACCGACAAGCCATTGATGCTTATTACGCAGGCACTTACAGCAAAGACAAAGTGGCGGCATGGCTTTTGGATTTAGAAACCGTGTATAACAGAGGTTTTTGGAGCGGTTATTATTTGGGGCAAAAATTGGGCGAATGGAACGACAGTTCGGGTTCAAAAGCCACGCAAAAAAAGATATACATTGGGCAAGGCAAGCATTATTACCCGAAAACAGAAATTGCCGAGTTTGAACTGGACGCTTTTGATTTGGAAGTGGGCGACAAAGTGTTCATTCAAGGACCTACAACAGGCTCACAGGAAATGGAAATCACCTCTATTTGGCTCCAAGATGCCAGCGTGCAAAAAGCAGTCAAAGGCGATGTTATTACCTTTAAAACGCCGTTTCGGGTGCGTTTGTCAGATAAGTTGTATAAAATAGTTAAATCAGAATACGCAAAAGATTAACATGGTTATCATTACTTTGCAAAGGGACAAGTGCATTGGTTGCAATTATTGCGTGGAGCAGGCTCCCGAACATTGGCGCATGTCTAAAAAAGACGGCAAAACCGTGCTTTTGCACAGCCAAGAAAAAAAAGGCTTTCATGTTTTGCGCAGTGCAGACCATCATATTTTTGAAGCCAATCAGCGTGCAGCAAATGCTTGCCCTGTAAAAATCATAGCCGTTAAAAAAACAGATAAATAGATGCGTGTGGTGTTTATGGGTACGCCAAGTTTTGCCGTACCTAGCCTTTTGGCAATACATGAAAATTTTGAACTGGTGGGCGTGGTTACCGCCATGGACAAACCTGCTGGCAGGGGCTATAAATTGCAAAGTTCTGCGGTTAAACAGGCAGCAGAAGCATTGAAAGTGCCTATTTTACAGCCCGAAAAACTCAAAAGTCCAGATTTTATCAATGCTTTACAAGCCCTGCATGCCGATGTGTTTGTGGTGGTGGCTTTTCGCATGCTCCCAGAAATCGTTTGGCAGATGCCCAAAAAAGGCACTATCAATTTGCATGCCTCGCTCCTACCTCAATACAGAGGTGCGGCACCTATCAATTGGGCGATTATCAACGGAGAAAACCAAACGGGCTTGACGACTTTTTTGATAGAAAAAGAAATTGATACAGGTAAAGTATTGTTGCAAAAGCAAATGTCAATTGGAGCCGAAGAAAATGCAGGGCACTTGCACGACCGCATGATGCAGGAGGGCGCAAACCTTTTGCTAGAAACCTTAAAAGGGCTTTCGGACAACAGTTTAGTCGGCACGGTGCAGTCTGCTCACGAAAATATTTTACTTAAACCTGCGCCAAAACTCCATAAAGACAATTGCAAACTGGATTTTTTCAACCAAGATGTGTTTTATTTGCACAATCAGGTTAGAGGATTAAGCCCTTACCCCGGTGCTTGGACTTTTTTGCAAAAAAATAATGACGTACCAAAGCAGTTAAAAATTTTTTCTGCCACCTATAAAGAGGAACCCAGTGTGGCAGGGGCAATATACTCTGACAACGAGCATTTTCTAGGGTTTGGTGCTAAAAACGGAGTGCTTTATGTGCAGGAGCTACAGCTGGAAGGAAAGAAAATTTGCAAATGTGGTGAATTCCTACGAGGATTCCAAATAAAAGACACAAAATT
>CANHHI010000016.1 GCA_947460225.1 Flavobacteriales bacterium | reverse complement strand
TGCCACCACCATGCGTGCCCGATTGTGCATAAATCCTGTGGTGTTTAATTCGTTCATGGCGGCATCTATCAAGGGATAGCCCGTTTCTCCATTTTTCCAACGTTCAAAATCCGCTGGGTTTTCTCGCCAAGGAATATGTTTAAATTTTTCTTTAAAAGGTTCATGTACAACATGCGGAAAATGAAACAAGAGCATGCGAAAAAAATCCCGCCATATAATTTCATTGACAAATCCGTCCACGTGCCCACCCAAGCGCAAGGCTTTTCGCACGCTCCAAAACCCAAAGCGCAAGGCTATGCTCCAACGGGTGGTTTCCCCAGCGAGTGTGTTGCGCATGGCTTCGTACTGGCTAAAATCATAGCTTTCCGAAGGCATTAAAAAATCCACTTTATCAAAGCCCAAAGATTCCATACTGGGCATTTCGCTGGCGGTTTTTGGTAAAATTTTACCTGCAAGATTTTCGCAAGGATATGCTTTGGCATGCTGGGCGTGTACATACTTTGCTTTCCAGGCTCTGCTGTATGGCGTGAACACGGTGTAAGGCGTTCCGTCTGCTTTTAGAATTTCTGTGCGTTCAAAAATCCCCACGTCTTTGACAAAATGGCAAGCCATGCCCAGACTTTTCGCCCATTGTGCTACGGCTTGGTCTCTGTGTAAGGCGTAGGGTTCATCGTCTTGATTGGCGAAGATTTTGGATATAGCGTATTGCGCATGCAGACTTTGCCAAGCCTCTAAAATGGGCGCATGCAATACGCATAAATCTCCACCCATGGCGCACAATTGGCTTTTAAGCGTTTCTAAACGCTCGTATATCAAAGAAATGCGTTTGTCATGGCGGGGCAATTTTGCTAAAATTTCAGGGTCAAAAATAAAAACCAAAAGCACTTTGCCCGTTTCTTCAAGGGCTTTGGATAGGGCGTGGTTGTCGTCTAGGCGCAAGTCTCGCCTAAGCCATACGATGTTGATTTTTTCTTGTGCATTCATACAAATAAAAAAGACCACATATAGTGGTCTTTTTGTTGAGGTCGAAAGCGGATTCGAACCGCTGTAGGAGCTTTTGCAGAGCTCTACCTAGCCACTCGGACATTCGACCCTGAATTGTTATGCAAATTTAACATTATTTTTCTTACAATAACAATTTTTTTGCAATTATTTTTTCCAAAGCGCAATAACGGTTTCTCCACCACGCACGGTATCGCCTATTTTTACTTGCACTTCGGTATCTAATGGCAAAATAACATCTACCCTTGAGCCAAATTTAATAAACCCATATTGTTCCCCTTGAACAGCCACATCGCCTTTTTTTGCGTAGCACACAATGCGCCTAGCCAAAGCACCAGCTATTTGGGTAAACAAAACCTCTTTGCCTATTTTATTTTTCACCGCTACGGTATTTCTTTCGTTCTCCGTAGAGGATTTTGGGTGCCATGCTACCAAAAACTTGCCCGCATGGTATTGCGTATAAGTTACTTCGCCACCAACAGGAAACCTATTGCAATGCACATTAAAAGGCGACATAAAAATAGACACTTGAATGTGTTTGCCTTGCAAATGTTCGTGTGCTTCTACTTCTTCTACCACCACAACCTTTCCGTCTGCTGGCGCAATCACGTGGTAATCATTGTGCGGTGTTGTGCGCTTGGGGTCTCTAAAAAACTGCAAAATAATTAAAAAAAGCAGCACGCTCTCAAAGAGCAGAAACCAAAATAAATATTTGCCCCAAGACAAGGAGTATAGAGCAAAATAAGAAACAATATTGCCAAGTAGTACGGCAATGGCTGTAATCAGCAAAATCTGTTTACCTTCTTTATGAATACGCATATTAAAAAAACAGGAGCAAAGTTATTGTATTTTTAGCGTTCTAGCAAATATTTGCACAAAAAATAAAAAAATGGCGCAGAAAATATTGCCGAATCGAATCTATCTAAAAATCCGCCGTGTCCAGGCAAGAAGTTAGAAGTGTCTTTCACTTGAAAAGCCCGTTTGAGCATAGATTCGGCAAGGTCGCCGAGTGTGGCAAGCAAAGCCACCGCAAAGCCCAGCAATAACCAATCTAAATCATGCAAAACAGAGGGAACATTTTGCGCCCAAACCCAAGCACATAAAAGTGCAAAAAACAATCCACCTATTGCGCCTTGCCAAGTCTTTTTTGGAGAAATGCGTTCAAAAAGTTTGTGTTTGCCAAATAGCATGCCCGTTAGGTAGGCAAAAGAATCATACGTCCAAATGAAAAAGAATAGGGCAAATAAATAAGTTGGGTCATAATCCAAGCCAATATAAGGCAAGGCAAAAAGCATGCCATAGCCCACGCCCAAATAATATGCAGAGAAAACAGCCAAAGCCAGTTGCTCTAAGGGATTTTTTGAGGGTCTAAACAGTTCCCAAGCAAAAAGCACAAAGGGGGCGAGTAAAAACACGCCCACCCAAGACCAATCCAATATCCCCCAAGCCAAACTCATCAAAACCCCATAAAACATAAATGCCGAAACGTAAATGCCTAGGGCGTTTACTGCATAATGCTTTTTAAAAATACTGATGAGTTCAAAAAGGGAAAAAGCCAAAAGCACCGCAAATAAAACCGATAGGTACCAAGAACCCTGTTGTATGCAAAAAAGCACAACGCTCACCAGGGCAAATCCCGTACAGCTACGCAATAAAAGATTTTTTCGTTTTTCCATATACTAATTCAGAAAAGTTTTGGCGTTGGGGTTGTATCCAGTTGCAGGGTCTTCTTCCATTTCTTTTCCTGTTTTTTGCTCATCATGCGCCTCTTCAATTTCTTCAACGTCCCAAGTACGTTTGCCGAAAATCTTTTCCAGATCTTCTCTAAAAATCACTTCTTTTTCCAAAAGCAGTTCCGCCAGTTCGCTGAGTTTTTCTCGGTTTTCTGTTAATATTTGAATGGCTCTGGTGTAAGCACTTTCTACAATCAAACTAATTTCTTCGTCTATAATTCTTGCAGTGTGCTCGCTGTAAGGTTTGGCAAAATATTCATTGTTGCCACGGCTATCGTAATAACTCACGTTACCGATTTTATCGCTCAATCCATACACAATAACCATCTCTTTGGCACGTTGGTTGATTTTCTCCAAATCCGAAAGCGCACCCGTAGAAATTTGATTAAACACAATTTTTTCTGCAGCTCGTCCGCCCATAATGGCACAAAGTTCGTCTAAAATTTGCGTTTTGGTGTTAATGACCTTTTCTTTTGGCAAATACCAAGCTGCCCCCAAAGACTGTCCACGTGGCACAATGGTTACTTTAACCAAAGGACTTGCGTGTTCCAAAAGCCAGCTTACTGTGGCGTGTCCCGCCTCGTGGTAAGCAATGGTTTTTTTCTCTTCGGCAGTCATGATTTTGTTTTTCTTTTCTAAACCAGAAACAATTCTATCTATGGCATCTAAGAAATTTTGTTTAAAAATAACAGATTGAATAGCTCTGGCTGCACCAAGTGCTGCTTCATTGCACAAATTGGCAATATCCGCACCGCTAAATCCAGGCGTTTGTTTGGCTAAAAAATCTATGCTCACATCGGCACCTAGAAACAAATCACGGGTATGCACCATAAATATTTCTTTGCGTTCGCTAATATCTGGCAAATCCACATAAATTTGTCTGTCAAACCTACCTGCACGAAGCAAAGCGGGGTCTAATATATCGGCACGGTTGGTAGCGGCAAGCAAAATCACGCCACTGTTAGAACCAAAACCGTCCATTTCTGTGAGCAATTGGTTGAGGGTGTTTTCACGCTCGTCATTTGCCCCGCTCATGCCAGACCTGCCCGAAGACCTTGCCCGTCCTACCGCGTCTATTTCATCAATAAAAATAATACAAGGTGCTTTTTCTTTGGCTTTACGGAACAAATCACGCACCCTAGATGCACCAACACCCACATACATTTCCATAAAATCAGAACCTGAGATAGAGAAAAAAGGTGCCCTCGCCTCGCCAGCTACCGCTTTGGCAAGCAAAGTTTTACCAGTACCCGGAGGACCAACCAGCAAAACGCCTTTGGGTATTTTTGCGCCCAAACGGGTGTATTTCAATGGGTTTCTTAAAAAATCTACCACTTCTTGCACTTCTTCTTTGGCACCGTGTAAACCGGCTACATCTTCAAAGGTAATAAATTTCATGCCTTCTTCGCCTTCTTCTGCCATTTTTGCACGAGAACGTGTGAAATTCATGCCCGGCATACCGCCACTGCGAAACAAAATCACCAAAGTCATCACAAAAATCAAAATCACTGGCAATAAAGACATAAACTCCGAGCCTTTTTGTTCCACCGCTTCAAAACCAAAACGGTAATCATCGGAGGCTTTGACAATATCCTTAATAAAAACGGCATCGGGAATTTTGCAAACGAGCATAATTTTTTTGTGGAAATTGCCAATCACCCCAGTTTTGCCTTTTTTCAAATCTTCATCATCAGCTTTATAATAAGATTTGGCTTGCAAAGAATCTTTCACGTCTAAATACACCGCCAGCGTGGAGCCATTGGTCAAGGTAACTTTTTGTACCATGCCTGTTTTCAGGAGTGTATCTGCCTGTTTCCAAGTGGTTTCTTTGCGCAAGGCGTAAAAATCCTCCGAACTATTAGACATATAGCGCACAATCATAGCAAAAACTAACACTACTGCAATAATGCCAATAATAAATCCATTAAACCATTTTGCAGGTTTTTGTTCTTTTTCTTGCTCTGTGTTTCTAGCCTCTTGGTTTTGTTCTAAATCCTCCGGCAAAGGCACTTCTTTGTTGGTTTTCATAAAATTAGCTTTCATAATATTTTAAAATTACTCTGGTAACGTGTTTGTGGTGGATAAATTTTTTCTAGGTGCATCGCCCCAAAGTTTTTCTATTTGGTACAAAGCCCTCGCTTCGGGTGTAAATACATGCAAAAAAACATTGCCGTAATCTAAAATACCCCAAGTCGTGTTTCTATTGTTGTTTTTGGCAAAAGGTTGTGTGGAAAAATTTTCGTTCACTTTTTTTACCACATTGTCGGCAATAGCCTCCACTTGGGTTACAGAATTACCTTGACAAACCACAAAAAAATCAGCAATTGCGCCGTTGTGTTGTTGCAAATCAATAATTTGTATATCTTCGCCTTTTTTATCTGCTATGGCAGCCAGCACGACATCTAAAAAAATATCGGTTTGTTCTTTTATTTTGATTATCTTGGACATGAACAGTTTAAAATACGGGTGCAATTTATGAAAAATTTTTTATTTAGCAATCAAATTATCTATTTTTCCACTTTGGAAAGCACAAATGATTTGGCACTTTCTTTTATTTCGGAAGGCAAAACCGAGCCTTGCGTGATTTATGCGGGCTATCAAAGCAAGGGCAGGGGGCAGTTAAACGCAACTTGGCACACAAAAGCTGGCGAAAATGTAACGGCGAGTTTTTTGTGTTTTCCCACAGCACTTTTGGCAACAGACTTGCCTTTGTGGAGCATGGCGAGTGCTGTGGCTGTTTTGGAGTTTTTGCACCAAAAAGGCTTGCCCGATTTAACCATCAAATGGGCGAATGATATTTATGTGGGCGAGCAAAAAATCGCAGGCATGCTATTGGAAAGTAAAATAGTGCAAAACAAAGTCAGAGGTTTGGTTTTGGGTGTTGGATTAAATGTAAATAGCAAAAAATTTGACAACCTTAACGCTTGTTCTATGGCAATGCTGATGCAAAAAGAATATGCCATAGCGCAAATGGTTCAAGAACTAGCGGAAAATGTGCAAAAATGGTTTGAAATTGCTCAAACAAAACCAGCACAAATAAAGCCTTTGTACATGCAGTGGTTGTTTAGGCGAAATATTTTTGCCCAGTACCTTTTGGCAGAAGATGATTTTCAAAAGCCATACACCTTAAAAATAACCGATGTAAACAAGCAGGGTGCGCTTTGCACCATAGATGAAAATGGCAAAGAACGCACCCACGAGATTAAAGAAATAAAATTTTTATTCACCTAAAAAAGGCAAAAATGGACGTGGAAAAGGCAAGTTTTTTAAGTTTTTTTGCTCCTTCCAAATCATGTTGTCAAATATATCCGCTATTTTTTCACCCGCAAAAAAATAAAACACAAAATGCAGTTTTTGATGCGTCAAAAGGTGCGGTTTAGGTGTTTCTGTTTTTTGTAAAACAAATCCATGCGTTTCTAGCGTGTTCAGTTTTGGGGCATTAAAATTTTCTAAATCTAATTCTTGCAAGGGATACGTGTAAAGCCCATGCCATATATCTTTGTTTTGGCGCAAAGTAACGGCAATTTTATCGTCTGCCTGCAACACAAAAACGTGAAAATATCTATTTTTTACTGCTTTTTTGGGCGTTTTGTTGGGAAAATTTAAAAAATCTTTATGCAAATAACCTTGGCATGCGCTCATCAGTGGGCAAGCTGTGCAAAGTGGCTTTTTGGGCAAACAAACGGTTGCGCCGAGTTCCATCATGGCTTGATTAAAATCCCCCGCACGATTTTTGTCAAGTACCTTGTCTGCCAAATGCTGAAATTGCTTTTTGCCCTCCGTGCTGTCAATAGCCGTGCTGACCCTGAAAAACCGAGACAAAACCCGATATACATTGCCGTCCACCGCTGCCACCGCCTCTCCAAAAGCAATGGAAGCAACCGCAGCTGCCGTATAATTGCCAACGCCTTTGAGTTTTAGCAAATCTGTATATCTATTTGGGAAAATACCCCCACAATGCGCTTCAATATACTGGGCAGCACTTTGCAAATTTCTCGCTCTGCTGTAATAACCAAGCCCTTGCCAAAGTCTCAGCACTTTGTCTTGTGGTGCCGTGGCTAAATCACGCACAGTGGGAAAAGCCTGCACAAAATTCACATAATAATCCCAACCTTGTTCTACTCGGGTTTGTTGTAAAATAACTTCCGAGAGCCAAATATAATAAGGATTTTTTTCGCCACGCCAGGGCAAATCTCGTTTTTGGGTGTCGTACCAGTCCAGTAGGTTGTTTGCAGGAAAGTCCATTTTGACTGCAAAGTAACTAAAAAAGCAATAAAAATTATACATTTTGATAAAAAATTATTACTTTTGCACATCGTATTCTGAATCATGTTGAAAAACCGATTGACCTTAGTGATAATCTTAGCATTTGTGCTGAGTGTTTGCTTATTGGCTTTGTTGCCAAGGGTTATGTCTGTGGGCAAAGCAACAGAACGTTATTATGCGCACACCACCGAAAAGGCGGAAACGGAGCTGAATAAGGCTTTGCAACTGATAGAAAACGGACAAGGTATGCAGGGCATTTTAAAATTGGTGGAGATTACCCAAGAGTTTCCAGATTTTGCAGATGCTTATTTTCATTTGGGTTTGGCTTCCTTGCAAACAGGGCAATACGAAAAAAGCGTGCAGCGTTTTTTAAAAGCAAAGGATTTGTCTAAAAACGAAGATTATTCCCCTTTTATGGAAACGGTTTTTGAGGGCTTGGAACAGGGATACACACAATTGAATTTGAAAAAAGAATTGGTTTTGCTTTGGCAAGACTGGTACCAAAAACTTCCTGAGAGACACCCTTTGAAGGAAAAGATATTGGATAAAATGGCAAATTAAAAATAGGATATAAATTAACTCAAATACGTAAACATTATGCCTTGCGGAAAAAAAAGGAAAAGACACAAAATGGCTACGCACAAGCGTAAAAAACGTCTTAAAAAGAACCGACACAAAAAGAAAAAATAGCTTAGTCTATTTTTAGTCAAAAAAACCTAAGTTCAGAAAAACAAGGATAAGTCCAAAGTGATTTGAATTTAGGTTTTACTTTATTACTATTAAATTTTGCAAAGTGAATTTCGAACTTATCATCAAAGTAAGACCTCAAGAAATTAGAATTGCTTTGCTTGAAGATAAAAAATTGGTTGAACTGCATACAGAAAAACGCAGTTCTACTTTTGCCGTGGGCGACTTGTTTTTTGGCAAGGTTAAACGCATGGCAAGTGATTTAAACGCTGTTTTTGTGGATATAGGGCTTGAAAGAGACGCTTTTCTACATTATCACGATTTGGGTCCAAGTTTTCCTTCTTTAAACGAGTATAGTCTAAAATCTTTGAAAGGTCAGTATCAAAAGCTGGAAAATTTCACGCTTTTGCCGTCCATGGACAAACATGGAAAAATAGACGACGTATTGCAAGTGGGCTCTTCTGTGATTTTGCAGATGCTCAAAGAACCTATTTCATCAAAAGGGGCAAGACTATCGGGAGAAATTACGCTGGCAGGCAGGTACGTGGTGCTGATGCCTTTTGGCAAGGATATTTCCGTGTCTAGCAAAATCAAAGATGACAAAGAGCGCAATCGCCTGAGAAACATCGTAAAAGGTTTGGTGCCTAAAAATTACGGGGTTATCATTAGAACCGTAGCCAAAGGCGTAAAAACACAAGTCATTCAAGAAGACTTGAAACAACTCATTGCCAATTGGGAAAAAGCATTTAGTTCGGTTAGAAATAAGAAAAAACCAGAGAAAATTTTGGCAGAATTGGAGCAGTATTCTATACTCCTGAGAGATTCGCTAAACGACAACTACACCAGCATTTATGTGGACGATGAACACGTAAGAGATGAGGTGCTTACTTATTTGGATCAAATTGCCCCCGATAAAAAGAATTTGGTCAAATTATACCAAGACCCCTTGGATATTTTTGAGCACCTTGGCGTGAGCAAACAAATACGTGGGGCTTTTGGGCGTTATGTGCCTTTGCCAAATGGTGCTTATTTGGTGGTAGAACACACCGAAGCCATGCACGTAATAGATGTAAACACAGGCGGAAAGAAATCTTTGGGACCGGATTTGATTTATCAAACCAACTTAAATGCTGCAAAAGAAGTGGCTAGAGTGCTTCGCCTGAGAGATATGGGTGGTTTGGTGGTTGTGGATTTTATAGATATGCACAGCCCAGAAAAAAACAAAGCCCTGCATCATTTCTTGACAGATTGCATGAAGCCCGATAAGGCACAGCACAAGGTTTTAACGCCCAGTAGCTTTGGACTTATTGAAATCACCAGACAGCGTACCAAGCCAGAAACCGACATACGCACGGCTGAACATTGCCCAGAATGTAGCGACAAAGGGGAAATTCCAGCGTCTATATTGCTGGCAAATAAAATAGAAAGTTTGCTGGACGATGTGCTTGCAAAGCACGAGGGAAGGAGGCTTTTGCTGACTTTACACCCTTTTATTTATAGTTATTTTAAACACAACAATGCACAATGGCATTGGCTTTGGAAATATAAAAAATGGGTAACCCTCATGCAAGACCATGGTTTTTATTTGAGTAGATACTTATTTCAAGAGGTGAGTGGAACAAGAATAGAGCTGGAAAAACCAGATGAATGAACTGTGTAAAAAAGCCATAAATACACTTCGGGGAGCATGTGCCAAAAAAGAGCATGCTCCTTTGGAAGTTTTACAAAAACTCCAACATCTAGGATTGTCGCCAGCGGAAGCCCAAAAAGGTTTAGAAATCTTAGAAAATGAAAATTATGTAGATAGTTTGCGTTTTTGCAGGGCTTTTGTGCACGATTATTTTTTTCTACGCCATTGGGGGAAAATCAAAATAAGTTATGCGATTGCGCAAAAAGGCATAGAACAAGCGCAATTTGAAATTATTTGGCACGAATTGATCAGCCAAGAACAAGAGGAAGAGCAAGTGTATAACTTGCTTTGCAAAAAGAAAAAGCAATTGGGATTGAGCATTTTGGAGAGCAAAACCTTAAAAAATAAAACCCAGCTATTCAATTACCTCTTGCGCAAGGGTTTCCCAACGGCGTTAATTACAAAAGTTTGGTATAAATACAACGACAGCGATGAAGTGGATTGAAAGTTTTCAAAGCCCAGAGGGTTTTACCGTTGGTGTATATCATGCCAACCAAAAATATATTTTGCGCATAGAATGGGGCAATTACGAGCAGGTCTATAAAGTAGATGCACTTTCCGTGCAGGGCGTACAGACATTGAAAGATTATCTCAAAGCTGAATTTTTCCAGCATTGTAAAACGCAGTTTTTGCAAATGCACAACCACTGGCAAGGCATAATCCAATAATCACCATGAAATTAGCCGTTGTTGTTTTAAATTATAATGGAGTAGATTTGTTGGCAAAATTTCTGCCCACGCTGGTTCAGCATAGTGCTGGGGCAAAATTATACCTTGCCGATAACGGTTCTACGGATAATTCGGTGGCGTTTGTGGCAGAACATTTTCCAGAAATCACTTGCATAAGGCTTGAAAAAAATCTAGGTTTTGCAGGCGGTTATAACGCTGCCTTACAGCAGATTTCGGCAGATGTTTATTGTTTGTTAAATTCTGATGTGGCGGTAACTGCAAACTGGATTGCCCCGAATTTGGCTTGGCTCAATGAAAATTCTTCGCATGTGGCTTGCTCACCTAAAATTTTAAGCTATAAAAATCCCGAATACTTTGAGCATGCGGGTGCGGCAGGTGGTTTTTTGGATGTTTTTGGCTATCCTTTTTGCAGGGGAAGAATTTACGACTGTGTAGAAAAAGATAATGGACAGTATAACCAGACCACAGAAGTTTTTTGGGCAACGGGCGCATGTTTGTTTATTAAATCCAAAGTTTTTCATGAACTTGGGGGCTTTGATGCAGATTTTTTTGCCCACATGGAAGAAATAGACTTGTGTTGGCGATTAAAAAATAGAGCCTATAAAATAGCTTATATTGCCGATAGCCACGTGTTTCACTTGGGCGGGGGAACTTTATCCATTTACAGCCCATTTAAATTATTCTTAAATTTTCGCAACAGTTTGTTTATGCTGGTGAAAAATTATAGACAAAGCAATCTCGCACTAAAAATCTTACAAAGGCTTGTGTTAGATGGTTTTGCTGCTTTGCTTTTTTTATGTAAAGGGGATTGGCGGTATATTGGTGCTATTGTGAAGGCGCATTGGGCTTTTTTTAAAGCATTGCCCAAATTTATGCAAAAAAGACGCCTAGAAAACGCAAACATTAAAACACCTAGCATGGATTTATATCCCAAAAGTATTGCTTTTGATTTTTTCGTGCAGGGCAAGAAATATTTTAAGGAATTGTAAATTTGCATTAAAAAAAATAAAAATTTTTTCGTGTACTTATGCTGGTTTTCTACAAGGAAACCAGTTTTTTATTTGAGTTTTATTGGGTTGTAGGAAGATTTAAGTCATAAAACGCAGCGGGCTTTTCTTGCTCTTATTCCACGAATTTTCTTATCTTTGCCTTGCATTTTGTATTAGCATAAAACCACCATGAAAATAAGAAAAGAAGATGCGTTGGAATACCACGCAAAGGGAAAACCGGGAAAAATAGAAGTAGTTCCCACAAAGCCTTATACTTCTCAACGTGATTTATCTTTGGCATATTCGCCGGGTGTGGCTGTGCCTTGCTTAGAAATAGCCGAAAAACCAGACGATGTCTATAAATATACCGCCAAGGGCAATTTAGTTGCGGTCATTACCAATGGCACAGCGGTTTTGGGGCTTGGTGACATTGGACCTTTGGCATCAAAACCCGTGATGGAAGGCAAGGGTTTGCTGTTTAAAATTTATGCCGATATTGACGTTTTTGATATAGAAATCAACGAAAAAGACCCCGAAAAATTTATCCAAGTGGTCAAAGCCATTGCACCCACTTTTGGGGGCATCAATTTGGAAGACATCAAAGCACCAGAAGCCTTTGAAATAGAGGAGCGTCTAAAAGCGGAGTTAGACATTCCGCTCATGCACGACGACCAACATGGCACGGCGATTATTTCTGGTGCGGGGCTGTTGAATGCTTTGGAAATAGCAAGCAAATCCATAGAAACCGTGAAAATTGTCATCAATGGGGCAGGTGCATCTGCCATTTCTTGCGGCAAACTCTATGTGGCATTGGGTGCAAAAAGAGAAAACATAATCATGCTAGACAGCACAGGTGTTATTCACGCAGAGCGAACGGATTTGAACAAATACAAAGATTATTTTGTGCAAAAAACCGCATTGCGCACTTTGCCAGAAGCCATAAAAGGAGCGGACGTGTTTTTGGGACTTTCCAAAGGCAATGTGCTTAGCCAAGCGATGATACAAAGCATGGCGGAAAATCCCATTGTTTTTGCTTTGGCAAACCCAGACCCTGAAATAGAGTACGACCTAGCCAAAGCGGCTCGCCCAGATGTGCTGATTGCCACGGGCAGATCAGACCACCCTAACCAAATCAACAACGTACTAGGGTTTCCCTATATTTTTAGAGGTGCTTTGGACGTGCGTGCCACGCAAATCAACGAAGCCATGAAAATGGCGGCGGTGCGTGCTATTGCCAGATTAGCCAAAGAACCCGTACCCGAAGAGGTAACGCAGGCTTATGGCTTGAAAAACCTCTCTTTTGGCAGGGATAATTTTATCCCAAAACCCTTAGACCCCCGTTTGATTGTGGTGGTTGCGCCAGCAGTGGCAAGGGCTGCTATGGAGAGTGGTGTTGCCAAAGAGCCCATTTTAGATTGGGAACACTATGCCGACACTTTGCGGGCACGCATTGGCAGAGATGAAAAACTCATTCGCCAAGTGATGCAAAAAATTGCCAAAACACAGAAAAAATTGGTGCTCGCCGAGGGTGAGGATTATAGCATCATCAAAGCTGCTCAACAAATCAAAGACGAAGACGTTGCCATTCCTGTTTTGCTGGGCAATGCCGAGCGCATTGCAAAGGTTGCTTTGCAATATGGCGTGGATTTGGACGGCATAGAAATTTTAGACCCCAAGTCGGACGCCTTAGCGGAAACCAGGGCACGATACGCAAAATCTTTGTTTGCCAAACGTTGCAGAAAGGGACTTACCGAATATGATGCCATGCGTTTGATGCGTGAGCGCAACCATTTTGGTGCCATGATGCTGGAAGAGCAAGACGCAGACTGCTTGATTACAGGCGTTACTAGAAAATACAAAGAAAGCATAGAACCTGCTCTGAAAGTACTCGGCATGGGTGAAGGGGTGCAAAAATTGGCGGGTATGTATGTGCTTTTAACCAAGCAAGGACCTTTGTTTTTGGCGGATACAACCATCAACATCAATCCGAGTGTAGATGATTTAGTCAATATTACTTTGATGGCGGAAAAAACCGTGCGTTTGTTTGGTATAGAGCCACATATTGCGCTTTTGTCATACGACAATTTTGGCTATTCCAACACCCAAGAGGCGGAAAAAGTAACCAAAGCGGTGGAAATTTTGCACAAAGACCATCCAAGTTTAATTGTGGACGGAGGCATTCAAGCCAATTTTGCATTAAACAATGATTTGCTCAAACAAAATTTCCCATTCTCTAAATTGGCGGGCAAAAAAACCAATACCTTGGTATTCCCCAATTTAGCGGCGGGCAATATTACTTATAAAATTTTGCAACAAGAAACCGATTGCGACAGCATAGGACCTATTTTGCTGGGCGTTCGCAAGCCTTACCACGTCATGCAGTTGGGGGCGAATGTGCGTGAAATTGTGAATATGGCACGCATTGCGGTATTAAATGCGGTAATAGAACAATAAATGAGCAAGGTCAAGAGTGCTTTTTTCTGCCAAAATTGTGGGCATCAAGCCCCCAAATGGCTCGGCAAGTGTCCGGCTTGTCAAAGTTGGAATACGCTTGTGGAAGAAGTGCTCAAAAAAGAAAATACGCCTTTGGCACAAGTGGCTTTGCAAGCAAAAGTTTTGCAAGATATTGCCCTTTGCGCTTTGGAGCGGAAAATCCTCAAAGACAAAGAACTCAACAGGGTTTTGGGCGGGGGCGTGGTAGATGGCTCGCTAATGCTTTTGGGTGGAGAGCCCGGCATCGGCAAGTCCACCTTGCTTTTGCAAATGCTTTTGGAAAACAACCAATACAGTGCTTTGTATGTTTCTGGCGAAGAAAGTGCCGAACAAATCAAAATGCGTGCCGACCGCTTGGGCTTAAAAAACGACAAAGTTTGGATTTTAGCAGAAACCAATACCGAACAAATTATTGCCCAAGCGCATAGTTTGCAAGCTGATTTTTTGGTGATAGATTCTGTGCAAACTTTACAAAGCCCTAGCATAGATGCACCTTCTGGAAGCGTTTCGCAAATAAGAACCGCCACGGCGGAAATCATGGACTACGCCAAAAAGCACCATGTACCTGTGTTTTTGGTAGGGCATATCACCAAAGAAGGCACTTTGGCGGGTCCAAAACTCTTGGAACACATCGTAGATGTGGTTTTGCAGTTTGAGGGCGATAGAAATCACCTCTACCGTGTGCTTCGGGTGCAAAAAAACCGCTTTGGCTCTACCCAAGAAATCGGTATTTACGAAATGCAAGGCACGGGCTTGCGTCCGATAGACAATCCCTCGGAATTGCTCGTCAATCAATACGACACAGGGCTTAGTGGGGTGGCTATTGCCAGCACCATAGAGGGCGCAAGACCTTTGCTGGTGGAAGTGCAGGCTTTGGTCAGCTCTTCGGTGTATGGCACGCCTCAGCGTTCTTGTACGGGTTTTGATGTGCGCCGTTTAAATATGCTTTTGGCGGTTTTGGAAAAGCGTTGTCAGTTTAAATTGGCGCAAAAAGATGTTTTTGTGAATATTGCAGGAGGCATACGGGTGGACGATCCTGCCATAGATTTGGCAGTGGTTTCAGCGATATTGTCTTCCAATATGGACATTGCGCTGGCAAAACATTTGTGCTTTGCTGCCGAAATTGGGCTCACGGGCGAAATCAGACCCATTCCACGCTTGGAAAACCGCATTGCCCAAGCCCAACAACTGGGCTATGAACAAATAGTGGTATCTAGCCACCATGCTTTGGACACCAAAAAATACCAAATAGAAATTGTTGCTTTATCTAAAATAGGGGATTTATTTTCTTTTCTTTTTGCTTAAATTTGCTTGTTGAACCATGAAAAAAACAAAAAATAAAATTTTAGCCTTATGGCTACTCGTGTTTTCGCCACTTTTTATATTGGCTTTAATGCTTGCATTGGCTGGCTTGGAATTTTTTGGAGACTTGCCCAAAGTAGAAGATTTAGACAATCCACAAAACAATTTAGCCACCGAAATTTACACCGATGATCAAATGCTCTTGGGTAAATTTTTCTTTGAAAATCGCCAAGAATGCAGTTTTGAGGAAATTTCGCCCAATGTAATCAGTGCACTTATTTCCACAGAAGACGAGCGTTTTTTTGAACATGCGGGCATAGATGCTTGGGGACTTTTGCGTGCGGTGGCGGGTTTGGGTAAAATGGGCGGTGCCAGCACCATCACCCAACAGCTTTCTAAAATGCTATTTACCAAATCTGGTGAAACCAATAAAATTAAGCGCATACGTGATAAATTCAAGGAATGGATTATTTCTGTGCAATTGGAAAGACGTTATACGAAAGAGGAAATTTTAACCATGTACCTCAATCGCTTTGATTTTTTGCACAATGCGGTGGGTATAAAATCAGCGGCACGCATTTATTTTGGCAAATTGCCCAGCGAGTTAAACCCAGAAGAGGCAGCAGTTTTGGTGGGGCTGGCAAAAAATCCACGTTTGTATAATCCCGTTTTGTATCCCCTCAAAGCCTTAGAAAGGCGCAATGTGGTACTGCATCAATGGTTTAGAAATTCTAGCAAAGAAAGCGATGTTATTTTGCCCTTGTCGGAGCAAGATTACATCAGACTCAAAAACGTGCCCATTGCATTGAATTTTGTCAAAGAAAGCCATGAAGAGGGTATGGCTCCGTTTTTTCGTGAAATTTTGCGTGCTGAACTTAAAGAACTTTTGGAAAGCAAAGATGAATTTGGCAATTTGCTGTATCTATCCCCCAAAGGCAGGTCTTATGATTTATACAATGATGGCTTGAAAATTTATACCACTTTGGATAGCCGCATACAACAGCACGCCGAATGGGCAATGCAAGAGCACTTAAAGCGTACACTGCAAAAAGAATTTTACGCCGACACCCGTGGCAGAAAGAACTGGCCCTACGATGAAAAAACCACCGATGAAGTGGCGCAATCCAAAATACAGCAAGCCATAAATGAGTCAGATAGATACAAAGTGCTTGTAGGTAAACTTTGCCCTATTTGCAATCGTCCAGCTTCGTATATTAGCGAAGAAAACGAGCAATTTGTGTGCCATGGCGATGAAGAACCCCATATTTGGGAGAAAAAAACGCCCCAGCAGATTTCTAAAATTTTAAGAACACCTGTAAAAATGCGTGTTTTTGCTTGGAATGCCAAAGGCTATGAACGAGACACCATGCTCTCGCCCTTGGATTCTATAAAATATTACAAAGCAGTTTTGCAGGCAGGTATCATCAGCATAGAGCCAAAAACAGGCTATGTCAAAGCATGGGCGGGCGGGCATAATTTCAAATACTTTAAATACGACCACGTTAAACAGACCAAAAGGCAAACGGGTTCTATTTTTAAACCTTTTGTGTATGCAACCATGCTCCGAGACAAAGAAGGCACCATTACGCCTTGCACAGAAGTCTTAGATAAAGAGTACTGCATAGACGTAAACACCAAAGACGGCTGGCAATCTTGGTGTCCCAAAAGTGATAATTATGAATTCAGCCATGAATCTATTTCTTTGAAATATGCTTTTGCCAATTCTTTAAATCCTGTTACCGTTTGGGTGATGAGCCAAACCACACCGCTTGCGGTGATTAAATTGGTGCGGGAAATGGGCATCAACACCAAAAACATGGCGGCTTATCCAGCTATTGCCTTGGGCGTTTTTGATGCCAATTTGCTAGAAATGACAGGTGCATTTACTACTTTTGCCAACAATGGCGT
>CANHHI010000015.1 GCA_947460225.1 Flavobacteriales bacterium | reverse complement strand
GGCTTTTGCTTGGGAATTGGGCACCGATGCTTTGTATTATGTGCGTGTGGAGTTTGAGGGCAATGCGTACTATGGTGCTTTGGCTATGTTTTCCTACGAAACAGACCACAAACGCTTTGCGTATGATCCCAAAAACCGCTTGTATAACACGTGGATACACCCCAACGAGGAGAAGGTTTTGCCGTGCAAACTCTACAAATCCAACGGCGAGGAGTTTTCCATGCAGGTATTGTATGATGAGTACAGTGGCAGTTAAATTTTAACGAAATAGCTATTTATTATAAAACAAATGAACTGGGCAGACGGAAGTCTGCCCTTCTTTTACTGGAGGATATCCGTGTCTGCAAAGAATAGAGTAGGGAAGTGCATAAAAAAATCTGAATACTTGCGCATTCAGATTTAATTTTTTTAGCAAATGTAATTAAATTATTGTGCCAAATACTCAGCAACGCCTTCAAAAGTGGCTTTCATTGCTTTTTTGCCTTTGCTCCAATTTGCTGGGCAAACCTCGCCGTGCTCTTCGGTATATTGCAAAGCATCTAACACACGCAAAGTTTCCTCCACACTGCGACCAATTGGGAAATTGTTAATTGTTTCATGATGCACAACACCTTGTTTGTCAATCAAAAATAAACCCCTGTACGCAATCATCGGACCCGTTGCAACAAGTTCGCCTTGCTCGCCATAAGTATATGAACCCGCCAACACACCAAAAGCATCAGAAATGGTTTTATCCACATCAGCCACCACAGGATATTTCACGCCTTGAATACCGCCTTTATTTTTTTCTGTATTCAACCAAGCCCAGTGAGATTCTGGCGTATCCGTGGAACATGCCACCAATTCACAGTTTCTTTCCTTAAAAGCCGCTAACTCCTCTTGAAAAGCATGCAATTCAGAAGGGCAAACAAAAGTAAAATCTTTTGGATAAAAGAAAAATACCACGTGTTTCTTGCCAATAAACTGTTCCAAAGAAAAGTTATCAACAATTTGATTTCCGTTTATAACCGCTCCAGCCTTAAAGTGAGGAGCTTTTTTACCAATTAAAGACATATATGATTGTGTTTAAAAATTACGTACTTAACATAATATAAATTATCAGAAATACTAAATCAAAAATTTTTCAAATGTAATCTTTTGATTACACGTAATGTAATCAAATTTGGCACCTAAAATATTTCAATGTGATCTCATAATATTTGCACACAAAGGTAGTGAATTTTCCAGTATTAAGTTTTATATTTGTATGAAAATTTAGATGAACTGGCGAGTCCAACATATACAAAAACAACACCAAGGCGCAATTTACGCCTGTGCCATGCACCATGAAAAATTATATTCCGTGGCTGGGGATAGATATTTGGTAAATTGGCAAGTGCCTAGTTTGGAACAAAGCAATTTGCTTGCACACCTCTCCGACTCCCCTTTTTGCCTAGCCTTTGCGGCACAGGAAATACTGGTTGGCACGGCAAATGGGCGAATTTTCGTGTTAGACGAGCAAAACAAAGCGGAAAAGCAAATCCTACAGCACCACACGGGAAGCGTGTTTGCCATTGCCTACAACACGGCAGAAAAACACGCATATAGCGTATGCAATGACGGCATTTTCTGCATTTGGTACAAAAGGGATAAATGGACAAAATTGCGGACTTTCGCTTGGCAAGGCGAACGCTTGCGCAGTATGGCAATGAGCGTAAATCAAGATTTGATTGCTTTGGGATTTTATAATGGCAATATTAAAATTTTTGAAACCAAATTTTACAATGAAATTCAACATATTCAAAACACAGAAAACACGATGATTTCCGCATTGTGCTTTTCTAAAACACATCAAAATGTCTTGCTAAGTGCAGATAAACAAGGAAAAATAAGCGTTTGGCATTGGCAAGACGAAATCTTTTCAGCCATGCGCCTACACCATTTTACCGCACATCAGTCCAGCATATACAGCCTAGCATACAGCCCAGATAATCAATATTTTTTAAGTGCCAGCAGGGATAAAACCATAAAAATTTGGCAAGCTAAAAGTTTAGATTTTATAACAAAACTAGAAAAAGCGCACACCCACTCTATCAACACGGCATTGTGGCTAGACGACAAAACTATTATCAGCGCAGGCGATGACCGAAAAATTATACTGTGGGCAAAAACGGTTTAATCAACAACGTGCCGTACGTGTTTTTGTATTGCAATTTAAAAGAATATTCCCTGCTTTTATAATACTTAGGCACTGTGCTTTGGTTTGTAATGGCAAAGAAAATATCAGCTAAAACGCTTTGATTACAATGATATACTTGGCTGAGTTTTTTGCGTAAAACATATTCTTGTTCGCTATTTAAATGTATTGGCAAAGTAATACACAAAGTTGCATCTTTTTGTTTGGGTAGAAAATCTTGCCAAATTTTATCTATTTGTTGCTGTAAAAAAGCATCGTCCGCTTGCAATAATTTTTGCGTTTCTTGAAAGGCTTGCAAAGCATTTGGCTGTATTTTTTCAAGCAAAGGCAAAAGCAAATGGCGAATGGCATTGCGTTTATAATTTATGTTATCATTACTGCTATCTTGCCTATATGCCAAATGATTATCCAAAGCATACCCTGAAATTTCAGCACGTGAAAAATCCAACAAAGGTCTCAAAAGCGTTCCTTGTTGAAAGCGCATGCCCCGCAAACCCTGTACGCTACACATACGCAAAGCATTGATAAAAAAGGTTTCTATGTTGTCTTGCGCATGATGGGCAGTGAGCAAAAAATCCATGCCCCTACTTTTACATAAGTCTAAAAACCAATTGTAGCGCAAGTTTCTCGCCAATTGCTGTGTGTTTTCCACGCTATTTTTTACATCAAAAAAATGTTCCACGTGTAACGTTACGCCTAAATTTTCAGCATAAGCCCGTACGAATTGCTCATCTTCATCGGACTCTGCACCCCGCAAATGGTAGTTGCAATGCGCCATTTCAAAAGAAAAACCCATGGCGTGCAAAGCGTGTGCAAGCACAACAGAATCCACGCCACCACTGATGGCAAGCAGTAATTTGGCGTGTTTAAAAGCCGAAAGTTTATGTTGTAGCTTTTGTAGAAACACGCAGAAAATATCTGGATAGTAGGAAAATAGTCAATAACATGTTATAGCTATACGACACATCTTCCACGGGAATGGTACCTAAACGAATGCTTAAATTCTCTGCATTATTATACCAAACAATGGGGTGGCTCAAACCTGTGCCTGTCAATAAACCATTGACAATAAAAAAAGGCAAAAGTGAAAACGCAAAACTCCACCAAAAATAATCCATATACGTCAAGAAATACCTGTGTACCGCAAGAGAAATCAAGAAAGTATAAGCAAAAGTCCAAGCGGTATATGTTTTTTCTAAACAAAAAAACAAGGCAATCAAAGCGCAAAAAGCCAACAGTAAATTGAGCGTTTTGGCTCCAGGCAAAGAAAGTTTGGGCAGTTGAAAAAAATGCACCGCTTCATAAATAAACAAGCAACTGTAAGGAATGCAAAAGAAAAAGAGCACTTCCTCCACGGGCAAATTACCCAAACTAAATCCAAGCAAATAATCCATGTTAAAGCCCCAAATGCCACGCACCACAAAGTATGCGTCCCAAATTAAAAAGGGCGCAGCACCCAAAACAATTGCAGGCAAATAATACTTCCAACGCTTATAAAAGCGGACACGCCACTCAAAACTCAACACGAAAGTTGAACCAAAGGCAAATAGATTGATTAGCAAATACAGGCTTTTCATACAATAATGATTTAAAATGATTTTTTGTTTTTGTACATTTGATAGGCTTCTTTATAAAATCGCAAGGGCACTAAAAGCATACCAAAGCAAGCTGCCTCCTCTTTTTCTTGGTTTTTATGGTGAATTTTATGCGCCTTGCGCAAAGCCATAAAATAAGGATTCTGCAAATTATCTAAAAATTTAAAGCGTCTATGTATCAACACATCATGCACCAAAAAATAGCAAATGCCGTAAAGCATAATACCTAAGCCGATTGCCAGCAAAAGCGGAACATGAAACAAAGTACCCATCATCAAGCAAGTCGCCGAAGGCACAGCAAAAATAAGAAAAAACAAATCGTTTTTTTCAAAAAAGTGCGTATGCGGTCTGTGGTGGTCTTCGTGCAAAACCCACAAAAAACCGTGCATCACATATTTATGCGTAAACCATGCAACAGTCTCCATCACAACGAAAACTGATAAAACCACCAAAGCATAAAAAAATAAAGACATAATTTTTTGAGACAAAGGTACATTTTTTTTATCTTTACAAAAAGATTTTTTTCAAAAAAATGCGCATACTCTTTTTAACAGACGGCATTAGTCCATACGTAACCGGGGGCATGCAAAAATTTGCCACAGGACTCTGTGAAGAACTCGCAATAAAAGGCGTGCGCATAGAGCTTGCGCATTGTACCTACAAAAAAAACAACCATATAGCTTTGGACAACATTTTTTCCAGCAAAGCTAGGCAAAATATACAGATACAACATTTTCATTTTCCAGAGCATAAAATTAGATTTTTAGGGCATTACGTTTGGGAATCTTGGCAATACAGCCAAATGCTTTGGCATAGCTATGAAAATCAATTGCAGGAGTTTGATGCGATTCTGGCGCAGGGTTTTTGTGCCTGGGCGTTTTTTAGAAAAAAAATCAAGACCCCAATTTTTATGCACCCGCACGGGCTGGAAATGTTTCAAAAAAGTTTTAGTTTGCTGGAAAAATTGCAGAAAATCCCCCTGCAACTCGCCATGATGGACAACATACAAAAATCGCCTTGCACCATCTCTTTGGGTGGAAATTTAAACCAAATTCTTGCCCAGCAAGGTGCAAAAAGGGTTGAAGTCATTCCCAATGCCATTGCCGAAGATTTTGGCGTGCGCAATTTTTCCAAACAGCACAATACCGAAAAAAACTGGGTATTTATCGGCAGAAATGAACACCGCAAAGGCTTGTTTTTAATCCATGAATATTTTAAACACAAAGCAAATTTTTCCGCCAATTTGCATATCATTGGCGAAGTGGCAGAAAAAGACAAATTGCAGAAATCTTTTATAAACTACCACGGTACATGCAATGAAGCAGCAATAAAAAACTGGCTTGCCAAATCGGATATTATCCTCTGCCCCAGCCTATCAGAAGGCATGCCCACCGTGCTTTTGGAAGCCATGGCTTTTGGCGTGATGCCGATTGCCAGCGATGTGGGTGCCGTTAGAGAACTCCTAGACGACAGCAACGGGATTTTGATTGCTCCAAATAGTTTGGAAAGTTTGGCAATGGGCATAGCGCAAGCAGAAAACATGCAAGCAGAAATTTTACAACAAAAACAGCAAAACGCTTGGCAAAAAAGCAAAAATTATCACTGGGATAAAGTAGCAGATTTATTTATTCATCTTTTTACAAACGCTTGAACCATGCGAGGAAGTATTTGGCACAAAATTGGCATGACGGGCATTTTCCTAAACCTGTTTTTTCCTTCTTATACCGTTATTCGTTCGCCGTTTGAGGTGTATTTGCCTTATCTATTTATTATATTTTTCTTGCCATTTTTTGCCGTTCGTTTTCGGTTTCCGTTTTATTTGGTGCCTTACTTTTTTGTGCTCTTAGTTTCTGGGATTTTAGCCCTGGCAATAGATGCCAATACCGCCGAAAGATTTTTAAAGATTTTGGTGAATTTCATTGTATTTGCATTGTTTTATCATTATCTATTTGAATATTTTGAGCAAAAAATAGAAAAACCTTACAAGTATTACCTCATTTTTGCAGGTTTTTCAGCCACCGTGCTACTTATTCAAGTGATTAGTTATTTTGCAAAATTTAAATATGGTTATGATTTCAGGTGGTTTCTCAACAAATGGGGATACGGATCTGGTGGCTTGGGCATTCGTTTTAACGGTTTGTTTAGCGAACCCTCGCATTATGCGGCAGCCTTGGCACCTGCTTTTTTCACCGCATTGTATAACTTATTTTTATGTCCAAAAGGTAAACGCATCATCATCAAAAGCCTTTGGGGAAACGCTTTGCTCTTTTTTACTTATTTCTTGCCTTTTTCCTCAGTGGGTTTTTTGGGTATTTTTGTGATACTCATTATTTTGATGATACAGTATGGCATTTTGCGCTATGCAAGCATTGTGTTGCCTTTGACAATTGTAGGGCATTTATTTTTGTATAATCAAGTAGAGGATTATAAAGACAGGATAAGTGGCATGGCTGATTTATTCGCGGGTAGAGCATTTCAGCTAGGCAAAACCAATGGCTCTTCGTTTATATTGTACAACAATGCGCACATCGCTTATGAAAACTTAGCGGACGGAAATTTTTTGCTCGGCAGTGGCTTGGGTTCACATTACATTGCGGCGCAAAAATATTCTTTGACTAAACAATATGGCGATGAATACGCCTCCAACTATGAAGATGCAAACTCCATGCTCATTCGTTTGTTCTCGGAAACGGGGATTTTAGGCGTTATTTTTTTTATAGGTTTTTTAATTAAAAATTTCGTGAAAAAACTGCCAGACAACAGCAATGCAGGCTACTGGGTGGTAAACAGTTCTTGCCTGGTCTTGATTGTTTTGCAACTGCTTCGGCAAGGGAATTACACCTACAACGGTTTCTTTTTTTACCTGTTTTTGTACTACTATTCGCATGCAAATTATCAAAAAAAATGGAACGGATAAAATATGTATAGCAAAAAAATTGTCTTCCTCTACCCTAGCCTTGCGCCTTATTTTACGTATGCCCTGCAAGAAGCAGCTAAAAACAAAGATATATTGTTCCACGTGGTGTTTGAACCCACAAGCCACGAAGCACCTTTACAAAACCTTGAAAAAGACTTAGATAATTTAAAATTTTATACCTATCAAGACATTGCTCGGCAAGGTTTTTCATGGTTTAAGCATATAAAACCAGATTTGGTGCTGTGCAGTGGTTGGAAAAACAAAATTTATTTATATTGGGTTTTGCGCATAAAAATCAATGGTATAAGAACAGGTGTTTTATTTGACGCTCCTTGGAAAAACACCATAAAACAAAATATTATTGCCAATTTATTCAAATTTGGATTAAAGTTTTTATTTGATTGGGCATGGGTGATTGGCAAGCCACAGCGAACATTTGCACAAAAAATGGGTTTTATAGACCAAAGAATTTTGGAGGGTTTTTACATTGCCGATGCGCATTTATTCAAACCCAAAGCCGATGAAAAGGTACATGAAAAAAAAATATTGCTGTTTATTGGGCGTTACGTGACAGAAAAGGGCTTACCCATGCTTTGGCATGCTTTTTTGGAAGCAAAACGCATCACCCAAGACCAAGACTGGCAATTGCATTGCCTCGGCACGGGATATTTATGGGAAAGCAAAGTGCTAAACAAAGACATTGTGCATTTTGGTTTTGTGCAACCTGAGGACATTCCAGCTATTGCAGGGCAATCCACAGCTTTTATCTTACCCTCCAATGAAGAAAACTGGGGCATGGTCTTGCACGAAATGGCTTGCATGGGTTTACCCCTTATTTGTTCCGATGCGGTTTTTGCAAAAACAGCCTTTTTACAGGACAATGGCTTTATTTTTGAAAGCCAAAACCAGGAAAGTCTTACAAAAGTTTTAATTCAACTCTTTCAAAGCACAAGAGAGGAACGCCGTGCCATGGGACAAAAAAGTTTACAGCTCGCAAAAACCTATACGATTGAAAAATGGCAAGAAAGTCTGCAAAAAATGTTGCATGATTGTTAATTTTTATTAAATTTGTATAACAATTATTTTTTTGCATGAAAAAGCTAAGTGCATGTTTATTGATTACCGCATTTTTTATTGCGTTTTATTGCCAAAAAAAAGAGCGTGTTGGCGTGGTGATGCAAGACAAATACACCCCAGCAAATGGCTGGACAACAGACAACACGAGTCTATATGGTTTTGAATCCAAGGGCTAT
Source organism: Flavobacteriales bacterium (assembly GCA_947460225.1). Lineage (GTDB taxonomy): Bacteria > Bacteroidota > Bacteroidia > Flavobacteriales_D > CANHHI01 > CANHHI01. The sequence continues at coordinate 9,146 of CANHHI010000015.1, read as the reverse complement.
ATCTATTATGTTTTGCCAGGTACGCAGTATGCAGCAAAAGGTTTTGGCGCAGGTCAATACGAATTCTTACTGGAAATAGATGGCAACACGGAGCAAAAAAAAGTTTTGGCAAATTATAACGCCGATGTGCAATTGCTTATCTCAGAAAAATATGTGCCTGAGCCTGTGAAAAGAATACAACATCTTATCTTTCTGCCACAAATTGGCGAAGCAAAAACCAGGTTTTTAAATACTTTACGCACAAAAAGTATAAAGTCATTGAATAATGCTGGTTTTAGCCATGCCATGGTCAATATTCAAATGGTCAAACAAGACCAAAAAACAACAATAACCCTAGAAGAAACAAAAAACGGGCAAATTTATCTGAGTGCCTTAGGCAATACAGGCACACCTGTGCTTATAGAATACGACCTCAATGGTTTACATTATACAGGAGGTGTGTTAAACGAACAGGGCATTGTATTAGACTTTGAATGGGACAACAAAATACTACCCATTGCCATACACGGCATAAAATCTAGCATCAGTTTAAATCAAAACCTAGAAAATACACTGGTGGTAACTTTTGATTTGCAAGGAGATAAAAAAGTACTTATCAATACAGAGAAAGACTATACAATAAGTAATTTTATTCCAGCAAACGCCTCAGATAAATCCATAGAATGGCTAATAAACCCTAAGGAAAATGTTACTATCAAACAAAAAAATGATGCCAGTCTAAAAATCATATTCACAAAAACAGGCAAGTACAACATTACCGCCACAGCAAAAGACAGAAATATTGTTAAAAAATCTTTGGAAATTATAGCACGCATACCCAGCGATGGTTTTACAATAGCAGGAAAAACACTGGCAAATGTTGGAGAAGAGTTAAGCTACAACATTAAACTTACCGAAACCAAAACAAGCGCACCTGCTGTTACTTGGAGCGTGAAAGGCGATGCGGATTTAATCAATCCCCAAGATAATCAAGTGAATCTGCGTTTTAAGTCCACGGGTAAAGTAACTTTGCAAGCTACGGACAAAGAAAACAACAGCGTTTTTCAAGAACTAGAAATTACCGTGAAACAAGCGGTTGAGGATTTTGCCATTGACGGCAAGCCCGTAATTTACACCTACGAGCCCGAAACCTACCGCATTGTGAATATAACCCCTAATGCCGATGACAAAAGCATAGTTTGGGAAATTGCGCCAAATGGCGGTGCACAAATAAATGCACAAACAAACACGGAATTAAACATAGCGTTTACAAAACCTGGGAATTATCAAATTAAAGCAACGGCAAAAGATAGAAATACGGTTGTAAAAACATGGTCTGTACAAATAAATTGTGGCATACACAATCAAAATGAGTTTAGAAGTCTGCTGAGTAACACCAATTATGCTTGTGAATTGTTAAGCGATTTTACGCTAAATAACAATGGTTCTAGTGGTGCATACATGCCTATTTCCAACTTCACAGGGAAACTGGACGGAAAAGGCAAAAAAATAAATATCAATGTGGAGATTTGGAACGATATTTACGCAGGCGTGTTTAATAAACTTGTAGCGCAAGAAATTAAAAATCTACAAATAGCTGGCAATATTAGCTATCAATCCATTTACACGCCTTATAATATGGGCATACTCGCTGCAGAAATTCCAGAGGGGCAACATGTAAACATAAGCAAAGTGGCAATTAGTGGAAAATTAACATATAAAAATGTACAAAATAGCCCTATTATCGGCGGGCTTATTGGCGAAATCAAAGGCAGTGCAAGTATTAAAGATGTTTACATCAATGCAACCTTAGAAAGAACAAACACAAAAACAGGAAATAGTGCAGGCATTCTTGGTTTAGCTAGTATGGGCACAAAGCTAGAAAATTGCTATGCGAAAATACCTATTGGTTCCGTGAATCAAGCCTCAAATTTTTACAAAATCGCCGATGGCGGAAATATAATCAATAGCTATGTGTCTTTATCTTTGCAAACAGCACTTGGTGTTGGCATGGTAATAGACGAAAGCAAAGCAACAGCAACAGATTATGCTGGGTTTGATTTTGTAAATACTTGGCGAATACAAGCTGGGGTGCCTATATTAAAATTCTAAACTTGCTAGTCTTCTTCATAAAACGAAGAAGGCAAAAGGTATTCTTTGGGCAAAATTTGCAGTAAAATAGGCAAAATCAAAGAACCAAATGGCAAAACAAAAATTGCCAAAGAGGGAATGGTTTTAGCAATATCCAAAAGTTGTTTTTTAACTTTGGCTTTTTCTTCTTCGCTTAATGCACGTTTTCGGGAAGTAATGATCAGTTTGGTGAGTTCTTTGCTTTGGGAAATTTCTTTTTGCAGATTTTGCCTGTTGTCTTTAACCGTTCGCTTGATGCGCTTGGATATTTTGCCAAAAAACGTATCTGATGCACCTTGCTCGGATAGGAAAATAAAGTTTTCCAAAATAAACTGCTCCACCCCCAAAAGAGCTTCTCGTAAAAACACAGTAGAAACGCCCAATTCTGTTTTTAATTCTTGCAAAATGGCTTTTTCAGTGTGTTGAAATTGTCCATCTGAAAAAAATAAAAAAACACACAATTCCAAAGCAAAACGTTTAAAAAATAAGGGCAAATTATGCACCGTGCTAAAATCTATACCCTCTTGCATTGCGCCTTGCACCGATTTTTGCAAAGGCAAATCCAAATCCAGTTGATGCAAATATTGTGCAAATGATTTTAAATCTGCCTGTTCCACAGACTGCAAAGCCGACAAGATAATAAGCAAAATATCGTGGGTATGCCTTTGTTTTTCTAAACGCAAATCTTGGGCATTGGTTTGCAACACAAACTGCACCCAGAGCAATAAATCCACAAAAAACAGGAATGAACCCAAGGGAGGAAGCGATTTTTCAGCCACTTTGTTTTCAAAGTATTTTTCGATAAACGAATAGCTAAAACCCTCCGTTTTTTTTGCGGAAATCTGCGCAGTATAGGCATATAAAAGTTGGCACAAGTCCAAAAAAGGCAAGGCTGGCTTGATGGACTTAGCCACCAAAACAAAAGCCGAGGCAAGCATCAAAGCCGAGGCATCATCTTTCTGCTGGCAAAATTCTTTTAAACGTTCATCAAAAAAAGGCTCCGTCAAGTAGCCATAGAGCAAACCATTTTCCCTGCACAACTTGTGTATTTTTACATAAGGCGAACGCCCCAAAGGAATTGTGGGAAGACCATTTGCGTCCAAAAACGCCATGTACTGCTTGAACCAGCCCTTTTGACTTATGTCTATCATAAATTTTGCAAAGGTGTTTTCACACCAGACGCATTCGCATAGCACTGAATTTTTTCCGCATACACACTGGGTTTAAAAGTTGCCGTGCCCAGTAAAGCCCTCACGCATTCTTGTATGCCCTCAATAATAGAGGGGTGTGGGTGAATAAGCTCGGATAAATCAATAATGCCCTTATCCATTTTTATAAGTAGCCCAATGGCTTGTATTGCCGAAGAAGCATGTTCGCCCACGGCACGCATGCCTAAGATTTTCATGGCTTTATCATGGGTGACAATGATTTTAAAAAATCCTTGCGTTTTGCGCATGGCAATAGCACGAGGTATCAAAGAATAATCAATTTTTACGACTTTTATAGGAATTCCTCGTTCTTCGCATTGTTGTTCATTCATGCCCACCGCAGCCACTTCTGGATTTAAAAACATAATGGAGCATATATTGTCATAAGACAAAGCCTTTTGCGCATCGCCAAACATGCGTTCCACAGCGTGTCTTGCCTCAATTTCCCCAACATTCACCAGGGCAATTCTGCCAGACACGTCCCCCGCCACATAGACGTTGTCCACACCTGTTTGGGTGTCAAAATCTTTCATACAGCCCGTTTTACTCAGCTCTAAACTCAAATTTTCTCTACCAATGCCCTCCACCACTGGGTTTCTACCAATAGACAACAGGGCTTTTTCCACCTGCATCACCTCGGTGCGCCCATCAGGATAACTGATTTCGTATTCCACGCCATCGCCTTTTTTTTCCAAACGCAAAAGTTGGGCATTGTGGTGAATGGTAACATTTTTCTCCTCCAATTTTTCCGCCACAAAGTCAGAAATATCCGCATCTTCAAAAGGCAAAATGCGTGGGGCTCGGTCAATAATATACACTTTTGTTTTGCCAAAATTAGAAAAAATTGTAGCAAACTCACAACCCACAACACCAGCTCCCACAATAACCATGCTTCTCGGGTAATCGCTCAGGTTTTCTATGCCATCAGAAGTCAAAATGGTTTTTTCATCTACTTGAATATTGGGCAAATACCTAGGTTTACTACCCGTAGCAATTAAAATATAATGCGCATCTACTACCTCTTCTAGCACATCACCTTGATAGATAGCCACTTGATTTTTGCTTAAAATATAGCCCCTGCCCTGCTTTACGCAAAGATTTTCCTTGCCTAATTTTTCTTCAAGGGCTTGCGCATTGTATTGATACTGCTTGTAACGCTCGTCTTTTGAGGCATCAACGGTTTGCAAAATTTCTTGCCAAGTCAAATCCAGTGTGCAACGAATGCTTTGGCTTTGTATATCGTTGATTTCCGCAACACGCTGAGAAATTTCCCAAAGTGTTTTGGAAGACAAAGCCCCATGAAATATACCCGCACCGCCGAGTTTGTCTTTTTCTATAAGGCATACGCTTTTGCCAAAATCCACAGCACGCATAGCCGCTGCATAGCCCGCAGGTCCCGCACCAATAACCACCAAATCAAAAGATTTCCGATTTTTATGGGTGTTCAATATGTTTTGAAGTTCTTTTTGCTCCATAGTTTTAAGCACAAAGTTAAAGATTTTTAAGCAATTGTTGTGCAATTTTTGCTTGGATTTCCAATGAAATCGGTTTTGGGAAAACATTTACCCATTTAAGCAAAGCGTAAGCCCCTTGCAAGGACGCTATGGGCAGGTTAAAAAAATCCGCCATTTTTTCAATGGTGTCTTTCTCGCTTTGAATGGTTTGCAAAACACTACCCAATTGCACATACAGTGCTTGGATTTCTGCTTGTTTTTGCACAAAAGTTTTTTGTTTTGCCACCAACACAAAAGCTGCCCAAGGGGCTTGCACACTATCTATCTGATGCAATTTACCTTGCGCCACGTAAGGCAAGGTCGTGGTTTGTTCCCAAAGAAAAAAATGCGCCTCTCCCCTTGCCAGCTGCACAATGGCATTGTCCAAGGTTTCCACAGGCAAAAATTGCAAAGCATCTTGTGCATCTTTTGCCCATAGATTTGCCATCAAATGGCTACCCGAACCCAATCTGCTCACGGCAAATATTTTAGGCAAGTTTTGCCAATTGTCTTTTGCTGTTGGGCTTACATAAACGCCCCAATGCAAAGGAGAAGAAACATATTCACTTAAAATACATAAATCTGTTTGCGTTTTTTGTGCTTTCATCGCCGCTTCGGTCAGCATAATGGCAATGTCTATTTCTCCCTTGTTTAACAAATCCAGCATTTGCCCACTACCCGCAGCACACACTTTAAAATCCACATCTGGCAAAAAACCACCCAAAAATGGGTAGTTAAAATATTCTAAAACACCTCCTATTTTTAACATAAAACAATACAAAAAACAAAACCGCTTTTCAGCGGTTCTGTAGGTTTATGGTTTATTTCTTCACAAATTCTTCTAGCAATTTTTGCAAACTGTCTAAACTCAAATTTTTATACATAATGCGTTTATTCTTATCCAACAAATAAATGGCTGGCGTGGAATAAATATCGTATGTTTTTCTAAAATTTAAACTTTCCAAAGTCGTTTTACCCGAATCAATATAGGTATAAGGATTATTATGCACTTCTGGCGTATCAGACACATTGATAAAACGCTTGGTCAATGGATTTTTATCCAAAAATTCTTTCCATTCTTTGGTTTCCAAATTCACCTCCACAGAATACACCTCCACTTTTTGTTTAGGGTATTTTTGCATCATCTCAGCCAATTTAGGCATATCCCTTTGGCAATGGCTACAATCATGCGCCCAAAAAGCAAGCACCGTGTAATCCGCTTTAATATCCGATAGTTTATACCAAGTTTTTTCGTCCGTACCCAGCAAAGTCAAATCAGGCGCAGGGTTTCCACAAACCAAATTTTGCATAGACTCTACCCTATCTTTGAGTTTGTCTATTTGGTCTTGTTTAAGCCAAAATGCTTTACCTGCAATAAAATAGTTTTTAAGCAAATGCACAAACACTTTATCCATACACACCAGTCGATAATCTTCATATTTGCTCGCCAAAGTATGCAAAAGATATTTATAAGTTTCTGTGCCTTCTGTGGCACGTTTCAAAAGCATATCCACCGCCACAATCGCACTGTCCGCATCGGGAAAAACAAGTCTATCCAAATAACTCATCACTCTGTTGTGAAACAGCGCATTGTTGCCCATGTTGGGGTCTTTAAAATCCACTATATCCAAATAATGTTGTTTATAGTAATTAAAAGCCCAAGTTTGTGTATCTGTTTCAGTTGCAGGTGCTTTGGGCACTTCCAAATCAACCGACATGGCTAGCATGCGTGCAGCATACAAATCATTTCCCGCAAAAATCTTTTGTTTTTCCTTTACACTTTTATCTATGCCTGCAATTTGCTCAGTGTATTTGGTTTTTTCTTCTTCGTTTTTGCTGCTATCACGCAAAGTGGCTAATTTTTCTACTTCTTTTTTGTTTTTATCTATAAAATGTACGTAATCGTAGAAAAATTTGTTTTCCTCTGATTTCACAACCGTAGCGTTTTGTGTGAGTTCATCTAATTTGCTTTGAATGTCCACCATAGGCTCGCCATTCCAAATCAAATCCATCATCAATTGTTTGCCATTTTGTTTGAGCACAAAACTATACGCACCCGTCAATAATTCTGGGGCTTTTTTGAATTGAAACACGCCTTTTTTATCGGCAAAAGCAGTGTCTTTCACAAAAAGTTTGTCGCCCAAATAACCCGCCAAAAGTGCGGTGTCTTTTTCTTTTACACCTTCTATTTTTACACGCAAAACCTTGCTAGGCGCAGCTTGGCAGGATATAAACGAACCCAAAGCCAAAGCATACAAAGGCAATTTAAAATCTGTTTTCTTTATCATATCTATTTTTTGTACTTACGGAAATTTAGGATATTTTTTAAAATTGGGCGCACGTTTTTCCAAAAACGCATGCTTGCCCTCTTGGGCTTCTTCGGTGAGGTAATAGAGCAAAGTGGCGTCCCCTGCAAGTTCCATAATACCCACTTGCCCATCTAATTCTGCATTCATGCCACGCTTAATCATGCGCAAAGCCAGTGGACTGCGTTGCATCATAATCTGACACCACTCCACCGTGGTATTTTCCAGTTCAGCCAAAGGCACAACTTTATTGACAAGCCCCATTTGCAAGGCTTCCTCGGCAGAATACTGCAAACACAAAAACCAAATTTCTCTGGCTTTTTTCTGCCCCACGTGTCTTGCCAAATAAGACGAGCCAAAACCCGCATCAAAGCTACCCACTTTCGGACCAGTTTGCCCAAAGCGTGCGTTGTCAGAGGCAATGGTTAAATCACAAACCACGTGCAACACGTGTCCGCCACCAATAGCATAGCCATTCACCATAGCCACCACGGGCTTAGGCAAAGAGCGAATTTTTTTGTGTATATCTAAAACATTCAAGCGAGGCACGCCATCGCCACCCACGTAGCCCCCAACGCCTTTCACGTTTTGGTCGCCACCAGAACAAAAAGACCTATCGCCAGCACCCGTAAGCACCACCACATTGATGTTGGGGTCTTGTCGGCAAATTTCCAACGCATCTAAAATTTCTTCGTTGGTCTCTGGACGAAAAGCATTGAGCACTTCTGGTCTGTTTATGGTAATTTTGGCGATTCCTTCAAAGAAATCAAACAAAATGTCGGTGTAATTCTTTATGGTTTTCCAGTTTCTATGAGCCATGAGAAATGAATGCAATTGAAGTACAAATATAGTTTTTTTTTCAGTAACTTTGCAAAAAAAAATGAAAAATTATGGCGACACCCGATAAAAAACAAGCCATTTTGCAAACCACCTTGAAATTGATTTCAAGCCAAGGCTTTCACGCCACACCTATGTCTGCCATTGCAAAAGATGCAGGTGTTGCCGCAGGCACAATTTATCTGTATTTTGAAAACAAAGACGCTTTAATTGTCAGTTTGTACCAAGATGTGCAGGAAAGGCTGGCGCAAAAAATCATACTCCCCAATCGCAGCAATAGTTATAAAGCAGATTTAAGCCTTTTGTGGCATAATATTTTAGATTTTTACCGCTCGCAACCCGAAGAATTTAAATTTTTGCAACAATACGCTTTTTCCCCTTTTTTGGCAGTGGAAAACGAAGCCACGCAAATGGAAAAACGCTTTGCTTGGACTTTGCAATTCATCGCCGAAGGTATAAACTGCGGACTGCTTAAACCTTTGCCAAACCTGTGGATTTTGGAATGGCTTTTGAGTGCGGCTGCGCTTGCCACAAAATTAAAAGTAGAAAATGCGCAAAATTTTTTCACACAAGTTTGGGAAGCCCTGCGTGCATAAGAACAAAAAAACATATATTTGTAACAGTTTTAAACATTGTGAAATCAAAAGAAAAGAGCTTTTTAGAAGTAGAAGGAGCCAGGGTGCATAATTTAAAAAATGTCAGCCTTAAAATTCCACGCTACGAGCTGGTTGTGATTACAGGGCTGAGTGGCAGTGGGAAATCGTCCCTTACTTTTGATACCATTTTTGCCGAAGGGCAAAGGCGTTATTTGGAAACTTTTTCGGGCTATGCTCGGCAGTTTATGGGCGAGCTCAAAAGACCCGATGTGGACAAAATCAGCGGTTTGAGTCCAGTTATTTCTATTGAACAAAAAACCACCAGCCGAAATCCACGCTCCACCGTAGGCACGATTACAGAAGTGTATGATTTTTTGCGCCTACTATTTGCCAAAACCGCCACCGCTTATTCCAGCGAAACGGGCGAAGCCATGGTGCGGTACAGCCAAAAACAAATTGTGCAAGAACTGGAAAAATTATACACCGATAAAAATATTATTTTACTCGCCCCGCTCATCAAGGGCAGAAAAGGACAATACCAAGAATTATTTGCGGGACTACTCAAAAAAGGATACACAAAAGTCAGAATTGACGAAG
>CANHHI010000014.1 GCA_947460225.1 Flavobacteriales bacterium | reverse complement strand
TTGTTTTTGTATAGTTTAAGATTTCGCCGAGTTCGTTATGCGCTTGAAAATTGCGCAAATTTTTAGCGAAATTGCCCAATTCATATCTGCCTGGTCGCCAGCTGGCTAAATCCAGTTGTATTTTTTCTTGCCCTTGGGTATTGATTTTAATAGAAATTTGCAAATATTGCCTTTCGGGGTTTTTGATGTGTATTTCGTATTCCATATTGTTTGGTTTTGTTTGCGAATTTAATTATTTTCGCACAAACTATTTAAAAATATGTCAGAAAAAAATATACCGCTTGCCGAACGCATGCGCCCCAAGTATTTAAGCGATTACATTGGGCAAAATCACCTCTTGGGCGAGGGAAAACCCTTGCGTTTGATGGTCAATCACGGGATTTTACCGTCTTTGATTTTCTGTGGTGCCCCAGGGGTGGGCAAAACCACTTTGGCGCAGGTTTTGGCTCGGGAATTTGATATGCCTTTTTATAGTTTATCCGCCGTGCATGCAGGGGTAAAAGACGTGAAAGATTTGCTGGAAAGTTTGCAAAAACAAGGTATGTTTAAGCAAAAAGCCTTGTTGTTTATTGATGAAATTCATCGTTTTAACAAAGCCCAGCAAGACTCGCTTTTGCAAGCCGTTGAGAAAGGCTGGATTACGCTTTTGGGTGCAACCACGGAAAACCCTTCTTTTGAAATCAATAAGGCTTTGCTGTCTCGCACGCAGGTGTATCATTTGACGCCGTTTAGTTCGGTGGATTTGCTGTTGATGCTGGAAAATGCTTTGCAAAAAGATACCGTTTTAAAACCTAGAAATTTACAAATAGAAGACCCGTCGCATTTGATTGCTTTGTCGGGTGGCGATGCTCGGCGTTTGTTTAACTTGCTGGAAATGGCAGTGATGGTGCTGCCAGAAGATGTGCATGTTATTGCTAAATCGGCTTTGCAAGACGTTTTGCCACAACTGCATTACGACAAAGACGGCGAAATGCACTACGATATTATTTCAGCATTTATTAAATCTATTCGGGGAAGTGATGTGCAGGCAACCGTTTATTGGCTTGCTAGAATGATTTCGGCGGGGGAGAGCCCTCGGTTTATTGCCAGACGCATGATGATTTCGGCAGCGGAAGATATAGGCTTGGCAAATGCTAACGCTTTGCTGATGGCGAGCCAAGCGTTTCAGACTTCGGAAGTGGTCGGTTTTCCAGAGGCGAGAATTATTTTGGCGGAATGTGCTATCTATCTGGCTAAATCTCCTAAAAGCAATGCGGCGTATTTAGCCATCAATCACGCCATGCGGGAGGTGGAGCAAAGTGGCAATTTGCCTGTGCCATTGCACTTGCGCAATGCACCCACCGATATGATGAAAAATATGGGCTATGGAAAAGGATATATCTATCCGCATGATTTTGCTGGAAAAGAAATCAATCAAAGCTATTTACCTGAAAATCTCTTGAATACTATGTTTTATGAAGAAAAAAATAATAAAATTACGTAATTTTTAACAATTATTTAGAAATAAATCATAAAATTTGGTAAATATTTAAACTTTTATTAACTTTGTGGTAGATTTACTTTCCAGTAAGTCGAAAAAAAATAGAACCACAAAGAACGGCTGGGTATTTATCCAGTCGTTTTTTTTGCTATCCCTCTATTTGAAAACTAATCCTATCCCCACGCTTGGCGTTTAGTAGGAGCGATGCGCCGTTTTTTGCACCATTTGCCCCCGTGATGCCAATTTCCAAATACCCCGCACTGTTAAAAATGGCAAACAATTCGCCTGCATGGTTTTCGTTGGCGTGCGTTGTAATCTGTTTTATTTTGGCTATATGCCGAAGGGAAATGGTAAAAGGCTGGTTTAGGTGTTCTATAATATCATTTTTGTGTAGGTTGCTGACCAAATTTCCGTAGTGGTCAATGTAGATGATTTCCGCTTTCCAGGTGTTGCCTGTTTTATAGGCTTTTGGCAGGTTCAATTGCACAATGGGCTTTGGCAAGGCGTAATCAATGATTGTTTTTTCTGCTGTAATGATTTTTTCTGCCCAATGGGGCAAGGCGTGTAAAAAAGCAAACTTTTTTTCTTCGGTTTCTAGGGGCAAAACCAAAGCATTTTTTTCATTGACTTGCCCGAGTAGGGTTAAAAGCCCGTTGTTGCCTGCTAAAAAATGATGATTTTGGTAATAACAATACAGCAAAGTATCTGCATGGTCTATCCAAGCGAGGTGTAAAGTATTTTCTGGGAAATGTAAAAAGCTATTTTTGAGTAAATATGCTGCTTCTATCTTGTCGTGCGCTTCAATTTGGTGCGTGAGGTCAAAAATAGGCAAGCCTATATGCCATAGCTTGGCTCTCACACAAGCCACATCGGTGCTTTTTGTGCCCATGTCACTCAGTAAAGTAATCATAGTTTTACGCAATGCTTTTGAAAAATAAGTGGTTTTTTCTGTAAAGTTACATAATATTTTCTAAATTTGTTATTACAACCATAATGATTGAAATTTTGAGCGAGAAAACCATTTTATTAGACAAGGCAGTTGCCTTAGACATTTTGGGTGCGCAAGGCGCAAACATTCAAGTCATTCGGCAATATTTTCCAGAGGTAGAACTCGTGGATAGAGATTATACCTTAAAAATACTGGGTGCAGAGCGTTTGGTGAATCAGGTTTTTGAGATTTTACAATCTTGCATTTTGTACCATAAAAAATTTAACACCTTAAATGTGTCTGACGTGGAACGCTTGGTGCACAACCAAGACACGGAATCTTTATTGGCGCACAAAAATGATGTGCTTGTTTTTACGCATCAAGGGGTTAAAATTAAGCCCATTACACCTAATCAGTGCAAACTCGTGGATAGCGTTTCAAAAAACGATATGGTGTTTGCCATAGGTGCTGCAGGAACGGGAAAAACGTATTTGGCAGTGGCTTTGGCGGTGCGTGCCTTAAAAGAAAAACAGGTTAAACGCATTATTTTGACACGTCCTGCGGTGGAGGCTGGTGAAAACTTAGGTTTTTTGCCGGGGGATTTGAAAGAAAAACTAGACCCTTATTTGCAACCTTTATATGACGGACTCCGAGATATGATAGCCCCTGACAAACTCCAACATTACTTAGATGTGGGCACGATACAAATTGCTCCCTTAGCTTTTATGCGGGGTAGAACTTTGGATAAGGCTTTTGTGATTTTAGACGAGGCACAAAATGCCACCGATAAACAGATGAAAATGTTTCTAACCCGTATGGGACAAGAGGCGCAGTTTATCATTACAGGCGACCCCTCTCAAATAGATTTGCCCAAAAACCAAAAAAGTGGTCTTGTAGAAGCTATGCAGGTGCTTAAAAATATTCAAGGCATTGATTTTGTGCTTTTTGATGAAAAAGACGTGGTGCGCCACCCTTTGGTGAAAAAAATCATCAACGCTTATGAAAATAATACAGAAGTCTAATCGCGAAAAATATCAAAATTATCTGTTTTGATAAGCGATATATCTATAATGTTGCTGAAATCTCTTAGGCGTGTGATGCTGTATTCCAAAACATCTGGGTGTTGTACTTGCACGAGCAAACGGCATTCCACAAGATTATTGGGTCTGGTGAGCGATTTGAGTGCCAAAATATCTGTATTGGTTTCGTAACACAGCACTCTTGTGATGTCTGCTAGCATGTGTAAGTTTTTGCTGGCTATAATACGCATGGTTGCTATAAAATTTTCCACTTTTACCAATTTGGTTTCAATGGATTGCAAGGGAAAAAAATCCTGTTCTTGTGTAATCAATAGACAGTGTTGTAAGTGCGCTTCCAAGAGTTGTTGTCCATTTGCTAGTTTTCTTTTGCCAATAATAACGGGAATGGTGCGTTCTTTGTTTATTTTTCCATCAAAACACACGCAGTGCGTACTCACGCCGTTTGGAATATTGGTTAAAAACTGATGGTTTGTATCTTCTGCTTTTGGGTTGTTTAGGCTAATTTTTCCAGCGCCTATCAATTGGGTGATGCTGAGAAACTGCAAGAGTTTACCATGGTCTTGTTGTTTGAGCGTTTCTATATATTTTGCTTGGTCTTTGTTGCGTTTTATGTTGTTTTCGTCAAAAAAATCTTTCAAAGCCACTTCGCCCGCAACTTGATAATTTGCCAAGGTCGGTTCCAATTGTTTTTTAATTTTTTTAATGGCTTTTTTGGTTTTTACAAAAGCTAGCCACTCCAATTTTACCTGTTCTTCTTGATTTGGCGAGCCGATTAAATCAACCATATCGCCATTTTGTAAAATATAGTCCACGTTGCTATACATGCACTTATTCACAATAGCCCCTGTGCAAACAAAGGCTAATTCTTCATGCAAAGCAAATGCAAAATCTATAATGGTAGAATCTTTGGGTAAAAAGAAAAATTTACCCTTAGGGCTCACGCAGACAATGGTATTTTTCTCGTTTTCCACTTGTTCATGGTAATTGTCGTTGGGCAATTCCATGTTGTGCCTTTGGATAACGCCCTTTGCCCTGTCTATGATTTCCTCTATTTCCGTGTGTACTTTTCCTTTGTTTTTATAACTCCAATGCGATGCCATACCTTGCTCGGCTATTTCGTGCATGCGGCGGGTTTTGATTTGAATTTCCGTTTGGGTAATGTTGTTGTTTACATCTCTTACTTTGGCTTGAATGGCTTGGTATCCATTGTCTTTTTGCAAACTGATCCAATCTTTGAGCGTGCTTTCATCTAAATTTACAAGCGTTTTAATTTGCCGCATAATGTCCCAGCAGGCGAGGGTGGCGTTTTGGGCTTTATTTTCGTCTATATTGTCTATAATTACCCGAATGCCGTACAAATCCCTGATTTCTTCTATACTGCATTCTTTGCGCTCCAATTTTTCATGGATAGAATAAATGGATTTTCTTCGGCTAACCACTTCGCAGTTTGCGCCTATTTGTTTGAGGTGTTCTTGAATTTGTTTGTGTAAATTTTGGCTAAATGTTCTTTCTTTGTCGTTGTTTTGCAGGTAATTTCTGATGGAATAGTATTGCTCAGGGTCTAAATGCTTTAATGCCGTGTCTTGCAATTCTGATTTTACGCTGTTTATACCTAATTTATAGGCAAGCGGCGCAAAAATATACAAGGTTTCCATGGCAACTTTTTTTTGCTTTTCCAAACTCATGCTGCTCAAAGTCCTGATGTTGTGCAAACGGTCTGCCAGCTTGATAAACAGCACCCGAATGTCTTTGGCAACTTTTACATACGTTCTCAAAAAATCTTCGTAAGCATTGTGGTTGGCGTTGATGTTTTCTATAAATGTAATGCGGGTTAAATCATGCAAAATATTCATGGCTTGCTCGCCAAAAGTTTGCTTTATAGCATGTTGGCTGAAATCCGTGTCCTCAAGTACATCGTGGAGCAAAGCACACACAATGGATAGTGTGCCTAATTTAAATTCTTTGGAAACGATCGTGGCAACAGCTATAGGGTGCAAAACAAAGGGTGCACCAGACTTTCTGTACATGCCTTGATGTGCTTTTAGTGCAATGTCCAAAGCCATTTCTATTTTTGGAATAGAAATAGAGTTTCTTTGCCGTTCATGGTCTTGGAACGACAAAAATAATGTTTGCGTAGCTTTTCCGATTAAGGCTTTGTCTTTGTCTGTATATTGAACTTTGGAATCCATTGTAGTAATCTACCACAAAGATAAAATAAAAGACGTATGCTACAAAAAAATCCGCCCTTCGGGGCGGATTTTATATTTTTATCTTGATTTGTTTAGTTAATGAGTGCATCAAAAACTTTATCCAAATTTGGAATAATAATAATTTCAATTCTTCTGTTTCTAGCTTTGTTGTTTGGGTCTATAACCACGTTGTCTGCTCTTCCTGCTGCGGTGAGTATGCTGGGGAGTATTTTGCTTTTTTCTAGCATTAACTGCGCCACAGACGTAGCTCTAAGCACGCTGAGTTCCCAGTTGTTCCTTGGTATATTTGGCGATTTTAATGGGGAACTATCGGTATGCCCTTCCACTAAAATATTAATGTCTTTTTCGTTTTGTAGGGCTTTTGCTACTTGTATAACAGCGTACTTACCCGCTTCTTCTATTTCTGTGCTACCGCTTGGAAATAATAAACTAGCAGCCAAACGCACGTATATTCTGCCGTCTTTTTGTTCAATGCTCAACCCTTTGTCTTTGAATTCATTGAGTAAGTTGTCCAAGCTAGATTTGATTTTGTCTATTGCAGCGTCTTTTTGTCTGATTAAATCTTCCAATTCTTTCATGCGTTCCTCTCTTTGTGCCAAAGCATCATTCAATTTGCGCAAATCTTTTTCTCTTTCCATCATAGAGCGAGAAAGCACCGCTAAACTGTCTTCTTTCTTTTGCAAAGCGAGTTTATAGCTTTCTAATGTTTTCAAAATTTTGCCACGCTCCACGTCTGCACCCGACAAGGCATTTTTAAATTGTGCTTCTATTTCTTCAGAAATGCCTTTTAATCTCGCATTTTCGCCACGCATTCTGGCAAGTTCACTGGATAGTCTGATGGTGTCGCTTTCCAAATCATACTTTTCTTTGCGCATATTTTCTAAATCTGTGCGCAAATCGTTTATTTCTTTTTTACCCACCTCTTCATTGCGGTCTAGCTGTGCACGCAAAGCGGCACTTTCCGCTTGGGAATCGCTGAGTTTTTTTGCAGGCACACACGCATACAAAACAGATGCTACAACTGCGCCAAGTACTAAATTAAATCTCTTATTCATCATGAATTATTTTGTTTATTTGGTTTGCAAAGTTATAAAAAAAACCTAATAGATGTAAATTATTTTAATGTTTTTTAAGTGTTTCTTGTCTTTTGAGCCAACAAATCTTGCCATTTGAGTTTTTCAGGCAAAAAAGGAGTTGGGTCTTTGTCTAGGCGCAACATTTCTCGTATCATGCTGGAAGACACAAAGCTCCACGCTGCCCTTGTGGGTAAAAGTAAAGTTTCTATGTTTGTGTCTAGGTGCCTATTGATTTCGGCGAGTTTTTTTTCATACGCCCAATCGCTGGCATCTCGCAAACCACGTATCATCAAGCGAGCCTCGTGTTTTCTGCAAAAGTCCACTGTAGCACCGCTGTAAGATTCTATCAGAATATTTTCTTTTCCTTCAAAAGCCTTCTGCACAAAAGCTAAACGTTGTTCTAGTGAAAAATAATGCTGTTTTTGGTCGTTTTTACCAATGCCCACCACAATGGTGTCGCAAAAAGCCAAGGCGCGCAGTATCAAATCGTGATGCGCACAAGTAATTGGGTCAAAAGAACCCACGAAAACCCCAATTTTAGACATATTCAAAAAACGAAAAAACCACGTTGCCGTACTTCTTGGCAAATTTAAAATATTTTTTGTCTTCTTGTTTGTTTTTTGCGTCATGTTCTAAAATAAACCAACCACCTTTGTCTAGGCAAGGTTTTTCAAAAATCAATTGGTGCAAACTTTCGTGGTGTTTGTAGTCATAAGGTGGGTCGGCAAAAATAAGCTGAAATCCACTGGCTTTTTGCAAGCAGGCTTGCGCATCTAAACGTGAAAACTTCGCCGATATGCCCAAAGTTTTGCAGTTTTCCATGATACATTGCAAATGTTTGTGTTCCCAATCATTGATGTGTATGTTTTCCACGCCTCTGCTGACAAATTCATAGCTAATGCCCCCCAAACCCGCAAATAAGTCCAAAACCCTTATTGCTGCCCAATTGTCAATCATATTTTCCAATACATTGAACAAACCTTCTTTGGCAAAGTCTGTGGTGGGGCGCAAATCCATGTTTTTCTTCGCTTCAATGCGCTTGCCTTTTAATTTTCCTCCAATAATACGCATTTATGTAGTTTCTAATACTTTATGTTGTCCAATTTTTTCTAAATCCAATTGGTTTTTCACCAAACGGTAATACGCTCCCTTTGCCTCAATGAGGCTGTCGTGGTTGCCAATTTCCAAGATTTTTCCTTTGTCTAAAACGATAATTTGGTCGGCGTGCCTGACTGTACTTAGCCTGTGGGCAATAACAATGGCGGTTCTTTTTTTCATAAATTCCTCCAAATGTTGCATAATCACTTTTTCGTTGTTCGCATCTAAGGCGGAAGTTGCCTCGTCAAAAAATAAAATATCTGGATTTTTATACACCGCACGGGCAATCAAAATTCTTTGCTTTTGCCCGCCACTGATGCCCACGCCGTCCATGCCGATTTTGGTGTTGTAGCCCAAGGGCAAATCTGTGATAAATTCTTGAATGTTTGCCACTTCTACGGCGTGTTTTATTTTTTCTTTGTCTAATTTTTCATCGCCCACGGCAATATTTTGGGCAATGCTTTCATTGAAAATAAAACCGTCTTGCATCACCACGCCACTTATGGAACGCCACAAACGATGCGAAATTTTAGATAAAGAGGTGTTGCCGAGTTTTATTTCGCCTTTGGTGGGTTCGTAAAACTTTAATAGCAATTTCATTAAAGTTGTTTTCCCACTGCCACTCGCCCCCACAATGGCGGTGGTTTTGCCCGCAGGAATGGTCAAGGAAATATCATCTAAAACCAATTCTGTTTCGCCTCTATACCTAAAACTTACATTTTTCAACACCATATCGTGTTTGTGCATGTTTTCTTCATGCTTGATGCTTTCTGGATTTTCCTCATTGTCTTTGTTGTGAATTTCAGACAGGCGTTCTAGGGCAATTTTAGCGTCTTGGTAAGTGTGTATAAAGTTAATCATTTGCGAGAGTGGCGCATTGAGTTGTCCAATAATGTAAGAAATAGACATCATCATGCCCAGGGTGATTTGTCCGTCAATCACCAATTGCGCTGAAAAAACAGAAATCAGAATATTTTTAAGTTCATTGATAAAATTGCCGCCCACGCTTTCCACTTGTTCCAAAGCCAAGCCTTTTACCCGCACTTTAAAAATTTTTGCCTGCAATTTTTCCCAGCCCCAGCGTTTTCTGCGCTCTGCATTGTGAAGTTTTATTTCTTGCATGCCACTGACCAATTCTATGGTTTTGCTTTGTTCTTGGCTATTTTGCGTAAACATTTTATAATCCAAATCCTCCCTGCGCTTTAAGAACAGTAAAATCCAAATAATGTATAAACTGGCACTGATGGCAAAAATGGCAAATATTTTCCCGCTGTACCAAGCCAAAATGCCCCCAAAAATCACCAAATTGACCATAGAAAAAAGCACATTAAGCGATGTGGTGGTTAGCAGTTTTTCTATGCGCTGGTGGTCTCTGATGCGCTGGAAAATATCCCCTGTTACTTTGCTGTCAAAAAATGCGATGGGCAAATTCATCAACTTGATGAAAAAATCCGAGAGCAGAGAAATATTGATGCGTGTGCTCAAATGCAGTAAAATCCAACTGCGGATAACTTCCAAACTGATTTGCCCTACAAAAAGCATCAATTGCGCGGCGAGCACCAAATACACAAAAGGCAAATTCTGGGTTTGTATGCCAATGTCCACAATGCTTTGGGTGAGAAAAGGAAATACCAGTTGTAAAACCGTCCCCACCAGCAAACCCAGCGACAATTGCACCATGAACTGCTTGTAGCGAAACAAATACCGCCATAAAAACTGCAAACTGTTGCGTTTCACGGGGTTTTCATCTTGGTAATTTTGCAGTTCTGGGGTGGCTTCTAAAAGTAGTAAAATACCGTCTTCTGTGTTTTCGTGGGCATCTTTGCCTATCCAGCAAGAAATAAATTCTTTGGCGTTGTAAACGAGCAAGCCATGTGCGGGGTCGGCAACATAAATTTTGTCTTTTTTGATTTTATAAACCACCACAAAGTGTTGCTGGTTCCAAAATGCGATGCAGGGCAGGGGAGCTTCTGCCACCAAGTCTTGGTAGCTCACCTGCACCGCCATGGTGCGGAAACCCATGGTTTCGGCTGCATCGCAAAGTCCCTGAAAAGAACTGCCCTCACGTGTGGTTTCGGTGAGTTCTCGCAAGGTGCCAAGGGTAACGTTTTTGCCATAATATTTGGCAATCATACGCAGACACGTGGGTCCGCAATCCATGTGATCGGGTTGTCTATAAAACGGAAAAGCCATACATTTTTGTACTTTTTGGGCTAAATATACACAATTTTTTGAATGCTTGTGTTTTTTTATTTTTTTGCCATCTGAAAAAAGGCTCTTTTTTGTCAAATTTAGCTTTAAAATTTCTTAACTTTGCTGAAAACTTTTTTCCATGAAAATCATTAGCTTTTTTAATCACAAGGGCGGTGTTGGTAAGACTACGTTGGTTCATAATATTGCTGAAATTTTGGCAAGTAAAGGTCAGCGTGTTCTTTTGATAGATGCAGATCCACAAATGAACTTAACGGCAGCTGTTTATGGTTTATCTACTAGTGTGGATTATTCTATGGATTCTTCATCAACATGGTTTGAACATACCGATAAATTTATTTCCATCAAAGAGTATCTAGATGCAAGATTGAAAGAAAATGAGAAAGCATCGGTCAAAATTTTTTATAGAAAAAACGGTGATTTAGGTGGTTACATGGATTTAATATCTGGGTCTATTAACTTGTCTGAATTGGAAGCAGATATGTATGGCATATTGAAAAATCGCAATAGTTTTACAGCTGACATTCCCTATAAATTTGAGCAATCACTCAGAGAACAAAAAGACTATGATGTTTTATTGATAGATACTTCGCCAAGTGCCAGCAGTATTGTCAATGCTATGATGATGATGAGTTCAGATTATTTTATAGCCCCTGTTTCCCCTTCTTTTTTTTCTTTACAAGCCATAGATAATCTAAGTGCCATTTTTAAAAATTGGATAACTTTGCTCGGTGAATATCAGACCGCACAAGGTTTTAGAGGTTTGTCTATGCGCCCTAAGTTTTTGGGTATTGTTGTGCAAATGGCTAAACGCTACAATGGGGGTGCTGTCAATCAACAATTTACCAAGAGTGCTGAAAATTGGATTAGCCAACTCAATGATAGCATCAAGCGTTTTCAATTATTTGCTTCTTTGCGGGGTTTATCTATCCATGAGCAGGAGTTTACATCATACTTTGGTGAAGAACCTTTTATCATTCAAAAATGTTGTGATTTTACGCCTCAACTGCGCTCTATTGCAGAGAAAGCAGGTGTTCCAGTGGTTCAGCTTACGCAGGATTTATGCAATCTACATAAAGATTCTGGAGCTACTGTTGATATTACAAAAGAAAATGGACAGTATAAGTTATCTTTAGAACATATCAAGCAATCTTACAACAATATTGCTGATGGTATTATTCAATTATTACAACAATCATAGTTTTCGTTTAACAGCTTATGATCACCCATTTACAAGGACGCATGCTTGAAAAAACGCCTTCGCATGTTGTTTTAGATGTTGCAGGCGTGGGCTACCTTGTCCATATTAGTTTACAGACGTATTCTGCTTTAAAAGATGAAGAAGCGCAATTTTTATACACCCATTTTGTGGTTCGGGAAGACGCCCAGCTTTTATATGGCTTTAAAACCAAGTCTGAGCGGTCTTTGTTTGAAAAATTGATTGCTATCAGTGGTATTGGCGCAAATACCGCACGTTTGATACTCTCCGCCTTGTCTGTGGAAGATTTTGTTACTGTGATTGCTACGGGCGACTTGTTGCGCTTAAAATCTGTGAAGGGCATTGGCGAAAAAACTGCCGAGCGCATTTTAATAGAGCTTAAAGGTAAGGTCAATACGATGCTTGGTGATGCGTCTTTGCCACAAGGAACAGATAAAAGCACGCTTAGAATGTCTAGTGTGCCTGAACAGGCTTTGCTGGCTTTAATTGCACTGGGTTTTGCGCCTGCAAAAGCTGAAAAAGCCTTGCAAAAAACTTTGCAAGACAATCCAAACCAGCCTGTGGAGTTGCTTATAAAAAAAGCCATGCAAAATATTTAAAAAACAGAAAAATTCTACGTACCTTGCGCCCAAAAAGAACCCCCTGGTTTTATGAAAGATAGAGATAATCAGACTTTTTGCTCTTTTTGTGGTCGCACGGAAAAAGATGCTGGCATGCTTTTGCAAGGTTATGGAGCACATATTTGTGTGCTTTGTATAGAAAATGTGTATAAAGTCATTCAGGAAGAGCGTTCCCAGGAAAACCCCGTAGAAAAAATGATGTTTAAGTACAGCCCCAAACAAATCAAGCAAGAGCTAGACGCCTATGTGATTGGACAAGAAAGAGCCAAGAAAACACTGGCAATAGCTGTTTACAACCACTACAAACGCCTCAATAATATAGGTGAAACTTCTGTGGATATTGATAAATCTAATATTTTGCTTTTGGGACCTACGGGTACAGGGAAAACTTTGCTTGCGCAAACCATTGCCAAACTCCTCAATGTGCCTTTTTGCATAGCAGATGCCACGGTTTTGACTGAAGCAGGTTATGTGGGTGAAGATGTGGAGAGCATTTTGAGCAAACTTTTGCAGGCAACAGACTATGATGTGAAAAAAGCCGAGCGAGGGATTGTATTTATTGATGAAATTGATAAAATTGCCCGCAAATCTGATAATCCCTCTATTACCAGAGATGTATCTGGCGAGGGCGTGCAACAAGCCTTGTTAAAACTACTGGAAGGCTCTGAGGTGAATGTTCCTCCACAAGGTGGCAGAAAGCACCCAGACCAAAAAATGATAAAAATCAACACACGCAACATTTTGTTTATTGCGGGTGGTGCTTTTGATGGCATAGAAAAAATTATTCGCCGCAGGGTAAAAACCAGACCACTTGGCTTTGCTAAAACGGAAAATCAAGGCATACAAGAAGAAAATTTGCTCAGCTACGTCAATCAACAAGACATCAAAACGTTCGGGTTAATTCCTGAGTTAATTGGTCGTTTTCCAGTGATTGCGCACTTAAATCCTTTGGACGAAGAGGCTTTGGTGCGCATTTTGACAGAGCCAAAAAATGCTATTGTTAAGCAATATCAAGCCTTGTTTGCCTTAGACGGTGTAAAATTAAAGTTTGAAGCGGAAGCCATACAATATATTGCCCACATGGCGCATACTTTGAAAATTGGTGCACGTGGTTTGCGTTCTATTTTGGAGAGTTTGCTCCATGAAGCCATGTTTGAATTGCCCGAAAAAACAGAAAAAAGTCTTAAAATTTCCAAAAAATATGTGGAAGAACATTTGGACTGGAATATGTGGCAACATTTGGCAAGCTAAAAATTAAAAACCTACGCTAAGCGTAGGTTTTTTTTCTTTTATGGTGTTTTCTCCCATTTGAGGTAATAGCTTTCGGTCAAATAATCCTTGTCTTTGTAACCATAAGGAATTTTGAGTTCATAGAGGTTATTTTTTTGGTTTATAATGTTGTTTTCATTTATCCATGTGGAGGGTGGCGTGGTAGGGTTGCTTAGTTCTGCATATAAAAAACCAGTCGTACAAGGTTTTGGGTTGCAAGTGTATGTAAAACTAGGGCTTTTTAAAGTGTATGGGTTTGCCTGTGTTCCATTGCCTTGGCTTAAGTCTATATCTATTTTTTGTGCGCTTGCGCCAGCTCCTGTTTTGTAATACAGTTTAGTCAAATTCATTGGGTTTTTTAAGTTGTGGTAAAATACTTGGTAAATGCCACTTGTTGTAAGTCCTTGAATATCAAGGTTGTATAAGGTTGGATAAGACGCTTGCGTTAATTTTGCTTGTATTTCTTTATTTGGATTATCTGAAAGTGTGTAGTAAACTTTTCCTATATCAAAGCCATTGTTGTTGTCTTGGTAGTAATAAATATTAAGCACATCAGCTAAAAAAAATGTGGGCGCATGGTTGTATGTAATGTCAATTTTTGTATCACCACTATTTGCTTTATAAATTAAGGAATTTAATTTTACGATTTCTTTTTTCGCATATCTTAAAAAATACGTTTTTTCTGTTCCAGTTGAGCTTTTTACAACAAAACTATACAAGTTTTGATCGTTTGCATGTTGGGTCAATATCACTTTGGCTGCATTCAACTCATACTCCAATTTTGCAGCACAACTTGCCTTATCAAAATCAAAATCTTCAAGTATCAAAGGTTGCTCTGCTGTACCTGCGCTAGATATATTTGCCCTGGTATTGTTGCAGGTCAATTCCTGAATTTTTGTACTACTGCTTTGCCATTTGAAAAATAAAGTTAATGCGTCTTTTTTTACATAAGCAATCAAGTTAGATATAGTCATTCCCGTAAATACCAGTTTTCCATTTTCTTTTTGAGCGCCTTCAAATTGATACATAATCTGATTATCAAAAACCTCACTGCTAATGATGATAGGTTTTGCTATTGTGCCTGCACCAGCGTCTATTTGCACGGATTTGCCTGCATATTCCACATAAACCAATGGTTTATCAGCGTAATTTTCATTGGGATTATCTTTCTTTTTGCAGGCTTGTGCGATTAAAAAAAATAGACAAATACCAAATAAATCCAAAGCCCAATATGTTGTTTTCTTATTCATCATTCAATTTTAGTGCAAGTTAATGAAAATTAAGCGTTTTTATTTTTCTTTATGCAAAAAAGCGGTAACCCTTTGTGTAAAGCCATCAGAGCCAAAACATTCCCCAAAAAGCGCAATTTCCCTTTGAAAACCATTGATATGTTTGTCAAAGTGTGCATTCACGGCTTGTATGGCTTCGCTTCTGGCTAGCGCATCTGTTTTGAGCATATTTTGAGCCAAGGCTAAGGCTTTTTGATGCAAATCCGCCAAAGGCAGCACATAACTCACCAAACCCATGTTTTTGGCTTCCAAGGCGTTTACTTTGCCAGCACTTAAAATCATTTCCAAGGCTTTCGCTTTGCCCACAATGGCAGGCAATCTTTGCGTGCCACCGTAACCTGGTATAATGCCCAAACTTGTTTCTGGCAGTCCTAAAACGGCATTTTCACTTGCCAAACGGATATGGCAAGCCATGGCAAGTTCTAAACCTCCACCCAAAGCAAATCCGTTTATGCAGGCAATGACAGGTTTTGTGCAATTTTCTATTTGTGCGAATAAATCGTGCACATAAGCGCATAATCCCAACACTTCATCTTTTGAAATGCTTAAAAATTCAGCAATATCAGCACCTGCAACAAAAGCCTTTTCTCCGCTACCCGTAATCACAATGGCTTGTACAGATTTGTCCTCTTCTACTTTTTCAAAGGCAGCTGCCAACGCATATATCATCGCACGGCTTAGCGCATTGAGTTTGTCTGGGCGATTTAAGCAAAGTGTCGCTACGCCATTTTCTATGCTTGTTAAAATTAAATTTTCCATATCATTCTAAGTTTAAAGTTTGCTTTTTATTTTCGTTGTAAATCAATTCCAATTGTGTTTGCGTGAGCGTTTTCCCCACTTTTAATCTCGCCAAAACCACGTCCAAAGGTTGTTTGAGCAGCGTTTTTTGGCGGTGTTTTATTTCTCCTTTTCGGTTGAGCAAATAAACATTGCCTTTTTCGTCCCAAATCAAGATATAATCGTGCCCATCTAGCTTGAAATGCAAGGGCAAAGTCGCCCAATTGTAGCTTACTTGCGGATTTTTGAAATCACTGAGCAATTTGCCCTGTAAATCATACACGTATAGCTTGTTGCCCAAAGGCACCCAAAATCTATAATTTTTATTGTTTTCATAATCCAAAACGGCTACGCCCAAATTGGATTTTGCTTTGAGTAGGATAGGAAAACCAGATAATTTTCTGCCCAGCCTATCCATCACATATAAAAAATTGTCTGCCACAAAAACCATTTGCAACTTGCCATTTTTTAAAGCGTCTATTTGCAACACTTTCCCTGCTATGGCTTTGTTGAAATCTAGTTTCCACAGCGTTTTTCCTTTTGGGTTTTGCAAACTGATTGCGCCTTGCTTGTTTTGAGACAAAATTTCTATGCTTTTGTCGTTGTGGTTTATCACTTCCCAGCTTTGTGTGGCAAATAGGCGATTTTCTACTGGATTTTGCTTTGGTTCTTCCGCCACAGGCATTTCCACCACAGGTTTTTCACGCACACGCATGAGCACGTTGAGCATGCACCAGTTGTCCCCCAAACTCACCTTTTGCCAATACCACTGTCTTTGTAATTTTTCGCCAATACTTTCGTTTTGCAAACTCGCATTTTGTTCTTCTGCATAGAAAAAATCCATGGGCAGAAAAGGCTCTTGCTTGCTATCTTCACGTGCTATTTTTGGACTTACATTTTCCGTTTGCAGATTGCTTTGGGTGATTTTGTAATAGGTGTCTTTGTCGTGCAAACGTTCTATTTGCAAGGCATTTGCGAGCCATTCATTGGGTATGGTTCCATTGGCATCAAAGTTATTGGATTTTTCACAACTCAAATTTTCAAAATTGATGCGCAAACGCCAGGTGTCCTTTTCAAAATCAAAAAAATCAACGCTGTATGTTTGCTTTAATTCGCCGAGCCAAGCTGATTTTTCTGCTTCTATACTGTTGTTGTACCAAAATGCGATTGCTCCTTCTTGTTGTGTTTTGTAAAAATCTGTAAATTTTTGTTTTTCTGCCGTTTCATTTTCTTGGTTAAATGTGTCCCAACTGCTGGTGTATGGCAGAAAAAAAGCCATATTTTGCACCGTGTGCATCTTGTAACTTTGCAGACGCATGGCGTTTTGCACACAACTGTCTTTCTCCACCAAACGCTTGTCAAAAGCCCAAAAGTTATCGCCATTTCTTTTTTCTGCCACCCAAAAATTATCACTATCATTGAACATGCACTTTTTTTGCAATTCTTTGATGCTGGTTTGTTTGTGTTGTAGCCATTTCCAAGTGTTTATTTTGCCTTGGGCATTCATTTTGCTGAACGCTGAAACTTTGTTGATTTTCAAAGCGTATTTCAAATCGCTGGGGAAGGCTTGCTCCACGCTCTCCACAGGTATTTGGCGATTTTCCAGCCAAAAATAAGTGAGCAATACGCCAGCAAAAAGCAGGCTACTGATACCTAAGCGCAAGAGAAAGGTCTTCATAAAGTTTCAAAAATATTTAAATTTGGGACAAATTTGCAAAAAGTTTTTCGGTGTTCGGGGCATAAGCCTAGGCTTAACACCTGCTGTTTGTGCCAAGCTGTTGGATAGGCTTTGTTTTGTTTCCAGTTGTACTGGGGATAATGCTCGTGGAGTTTTTCCATCATTTCATCTCGGTGCGTTTTTGCCAGTACCGAAGCCGCTGCAATGCTTTGATGCGTTGCATCTCCTTTTATCAAACATGTATGTTTGATGTTTTTGTAAGGTTTAAAGCGATTTCCGTCTATGAGCAAATGCGAAAAAGGACTTTTTAATTGGTCTATTGCACGGTGCATGGCTAAAAAACTGGCTTGTAAAATATTTATTTCGTCAATTTCTTTTGCGCTCGCCGTGCCAATCGCCCAGTCTAAGGCTTCT
>CANHHI010000013.1 GCA_947460225.1 Flavobacteriales bacterium | reverse complement strand
CAATGCCTAAGGGAAACAAAATACACAATAACAGTGCCAAATACTTTTTCATCTTTATTTTTATAAACTACGTTAAAATACCGCCACAAACCTGCAAAACTTGTCCCGTTATGTATGAAGACATATCAGAAGCTAAAAAAACACAAGCCTTGGCAACTTCTTCTGGTTTTCCAGCACGTTTGAGCGGAATACTTTTACTCCATTCTGCTATGACTTTTGCATCAAGGCTTTCGGTCATTTCTGTTTCAATAAAACCCGGCGCAACCACATTGCAACGAATGTTGCGAGAGCCCAACTCCAAAGCCAAAGATTTGCTAAATCCAATAATGCCCGCCTTAGACGCTGCGTAATTGGCTTGCCCAGCATTTCCTTTGATACCCACCACAGAAGCAATATTGATGATAGAGCCCGATTTGGCTTTTAACATGCTCGGCGTACAGGCTTTTGCTAAATTAAAACAAGAAGTTAAATTGGTATTTAAAACCTCCTGCCAATGTGCCTCACTCATGCGCAAAAGCAAGCCATCTCTTGTGATACCTGCATTATTGACCACCACATCAAGCTGACCAAAATCCGCCAAAACAGCAGACACCAAAGCCTGCGTCTGTTCAAAATTTGCCGCATCAGATTGGTAGGCTTTGGCTTTTACGCCCATAGCCGTCAATTCATTTTGTAAAGCCATGGCTTTTTCTTGGGAAGAAAGATAAGTAAAAGCAACAGAGGCTCCATTTCTAGCCATTTCCAAGGCAATAGACCTGCCAATGCCACGAGAAGCTCCCGTAACCAAAATAATTTTTCCTGTAAGCAATTGTATCATGGTTTGTTTCTTAGAATAATACAAAGGCAAAGTTAGCATTTTATAAGTAAAAAAAAGAAAAATTGCGGATTTTTTTTTACTTTTGCCTCAAATACCCGTTTGCATGAAAACAACACCGCTTTACGAAAAACACCTGGCTTTGTCTGCCAAAATGGTTGAATTTGCAGGATTTCAAATGCCTGTGCAATACGCAAAAGGCGTTAGCCTAGAACACGAAACTGTGCGCAAAAGCACGGGCGTTTTTGATGTATCGCACATGGGGGAGTTTAGTATTAAGGGACTTGATGCCAAAAGTTTTGCGCAATATGCCTTAACCAATAATGTGGAAAAAATAAGTGCGGGGAAAGCGCAATACACCTGCCTACTCAATGCTGCTGGCAAAACCTTGGACGATTGTATTTTATATCAATTGCAAGATGATGATTACATGCTCGTGGTGAACGCATCCAACATAGACAAAGATTTTGCGCATTTGCAAAAAATAGCGCAAGACAAAAAATTTAACGTAAAACTAGAAAACGTATCGGAAGAATACGCATTGCTGGCAGTTCAAGGACCAAAAACACAAGAAATTTTGCAAACGCTTTGCACAGTAAATCTTTCGGAAATTTCGTATTATCATTTTGCTATATGCGAAATCGCAGGGGTTAAAGACGTAATCATATCCAATACAGGTTATACTGGGGCAGGTGGTTTTGAATTGTATGTCAAAGCCAGTGAAGCAGTAAAAATTTGGGATAAACTCATGGCAATGGGCGTAGAACCTATTGGACTCGCTGCCAGAGATACTTTGCGCTTGGAAATGGGTTTTTGTCTGTATGGGCACGAGCTAAGCGAAAACACAAACCCCTTGGAAGCCAATTTGGCTTGGGTGGTGAAATTTGAAAAAGATTTTATGGGCAAAGATGCACTATTGGCAGAAAAATCCAAAGGGCTTTCCAAAAAACTCATCGCCTTTGAACTTTTGGAAAAAGCCATTCCAAGACAGGGCTACACCATTTTTGACACCAACAACAACCCCATTGGCGAAGTTACTTCGGGCAGTTTATCGCTGAGTTTGAATAAAGGCATAGGCTTGGGTTATGCAAACCTAGCCAATACCGCAATTGACAGCAATATTTTAATAAAAATTAGAGATAAATTTATTCCCGCAAAGGTCTGTACACTGCCATTTGTGGAAAAAACCGTCAAATAAATCCAGCAAAACTGGCAAAACTTATGTCCGAAAATACAAATAAACCATGGCTATTTGCTGGACCGTGCAGTGCCGAAAGCAGAGAACAGGTCTTAGATACCGCACAAGCCTTAATGGATTTAGAAAACCTAAAAATTTTCCGTGCATCGCTGTGGAAACCACGCACACAAGCTGGTCATTTTGAAGGGGTGGGGGAGCAAGGCTTAGATTGGCTTTGCGAGGTAAAACAACGCTTTAATATACCCGTTGCCACAGAAGTAGGTAATCCCAAGCACGCTGAACTGGCTTTAAAAAAGGGAATAGATGTGCTGTGGATTGGTGCCAGAACAACGGTTAATCCATTTTATGTGCAAGAAATTGCAGAGGCTTTGCGGGGCAGTCAAGCGCAGATTTGGGTTAAAAACCCTGTACACCCCGACTTATCGCTATGGATTGGGGCAATAAACCGCATGGAACAAATGGGTTTAAAAAATATAGGCGCAATTCACAGAGGTTTTTTTCAATATATGGAAAATCGGTATAGAAACGCACCAGAATGGCAAATTCCCCTAGAATTGATGCGCCATATACCCACATTAAACATGGTATGCGACATTAGCCATATTGCAGGCAAACGTGATTTACTAGAAGAAGTGGCGCAGAAAGCCACACGCCTGCAATTCAAAGGCTTGATGATAGAAACCCACTTAAACCCAGATAAAGCCCTCAGCGATGCAGCCCAACAAATTACGCCAGAAAATTTAAAAAAATGGATAAAGAATCTGCACACGTATCAAGAAAACAACGGCGAAGCACACAAAGAATTGCATGCCTTGCGCAAAGAAATAGATAAATTAGACCTACAACTTTGGCAAGTCCTATCGGAGCGCATGATTATGGCAAAAAAAATTGGTGCGCTCAAAAAAGAGCAAAATCTAAGTATTTTTCAGAAAAATCGCTGGCAAGAAGTCATGGAAAATTACATGAAAATTGCCCAGCATTATCATATATCGCAAACATTTGCTGAAAAACTTGCCAACGCCATTCATCAATACGCCATTGCTTGTCAAGATGATTTGATGCACAAAAAAGAAGATGTCTAGTATTGTTTTACAAAATAGCCATATTCAAGGAAATGTACAAGCTCCTTTGTCCAAAAGCCATTTTCAGCGCATTTTGGCTTTGGCACTTTTGTGCGAAAGCACAACGGAAATTCAAGGCATTTGCAACAGTGCGGACAGCAAAGCCGTTATCAATATTATTCAAGCCTTAGGTGCTTTGGTGAAAGTCAACGCCAAGAACATGTTTGTACAAGGCGTTGGCAAGCAATTGAAAATGCCTGCAACGCTTAATTTTGAAGAATCTGGATTGGCGTGCAGAATGTTTACGCCCATTGTCGCCTTATCCAATCAAAAAATCAAACTTACCGCAACGGGCACATTGCTCAAAAGACCCCTAAAATTATGGTGGGATATTTTGCCCAAACTAGGCGTTCAGATGGAAGAAAAAGAACCCTTTTTGCCTTTTTACCTGCAAGGTCCTTTGCAACACCAAAGCCAAATAGACATTTCTGAAAGCGAGAGTTCGCAATACTTTACAGGTTTATTGTTTGCTTTGGGGGCTTTGGGCAAGGAAACAAACCTGCATGTTAAAAACCTGAAAAGCACGCCTTACATCGCTTTGAGCTTGCAAATGATGGAAACTTTTGGCGTGCAAGTGAAGGAAGAAAATTTTGAAACTTTTCAGATACCCGCACAAAACTACAAATCACCAAAAAATGCCATCATAACAGAAAACGATTGGAGTGGTACGGCAGTGCTTTTAACAGCAGCTGCACTAGCTGGAGAAATACAGGTAACCCATATTGACCACCAAAGCAAACAAGCGGATAGGGCAATTGTTGCTATTTTAAAACAAGTCGGGGCGGAAATCAGCGTCCATGAAAATAACATTGTCGTAGAAAAAAAAGCATTAAACGCTTTTTATTTTGATGCCACGCATGCACCCGATTTATTTCCGACCTTGGCAGCATTGGCAATTCGTTGCCATGGCACATCGCAAATCAAAGGTTTTTCAAGGTTACAAACCAAAGAAAGCGATAGAGGTGCAGTTATACTTAGTATTTTACAAACAATAGGCACGTCGCACACCTTAGAAGATGATATTTTAAGCATTTCGTTTTGCGAAAATCCAAATCCCATAAGTCTTTGGGACTGCCACAGAGACCACAGAATAGCCATGATGGGTGCTTTAATCAGTTTACATCAGAAAACCCCAATGCAGATAAAAGACCCAAGCGTGGTGCACAAATCTTATGCCCATTTTTGGCAAGATTGGCAGAAAATCAGTAAATAATTTGTTTTTCGCAAGAAATAACGTACATTTGTAAGTTTATAGAAAAATAAAGCCAGAATTATGAATATCCTCAAATCATTTGAAAACACAGAAGTAGCCTTTAAGCAAAAATCAAATTTTCAGCTTAGGAAAGCCTATTTATTGTTTCAGTTTTTTGCCTACACCAAACTCATGCGATTTGCCAACAAGGTTTTGCTAAAAGCTTTTAAATGGCATTTGCCTATTGATTTTTTAGTCCGCAAAACCGCTTTTGACCATTTTTGTGGCGGAGAATCTATTAAAGATTGTCAAAAAGCCATAAATAATCTCCACGCCAGCAAAGTCGGAACCATTTTGGATTATTCCGTGGAAGGCAAAGAAGAAGATACTTATTTTGATGCCACAACAAAAGAAATCATAGCCACGATAAAAGAAGCCGCAACACAAAGAGACAAAATTCCTTTTTCCGTGTTTAAAGTAACTGGTCTTGCGCCATTTTCCCTCCTAGAAAAAGTAAACAGCAAACAAATATTAAACGCCGAAGAAGAAAAAGAATATATTCAAGTCAAAAGACGCATAGATGCGATTTGCCAAGAAGCACACAAAAATCACGTAAAACTTTTAATTGACGCTGAAGAAAGCTGGATACAAGACGCCATAGATGCGCTCACCAATGAAATGATGGAAAAGTACAACAAAGAAGAAGCCATTGTTTACAACACCCTACAAATGTATCGCCACGATCGTTTGGCTTACCTGCAAAACGACATAGCCATTGCCAAAGAAAAAAACTATAAATTGGCGTATAAAATTGTTCGTGGGGCTTATATGGAAAAAGAAAGAGCAAGAGCTTTGGCACACAGCTATGTTTCCCCCATACAAATAGACAAAACGCACACAGACAACGACTATAATCAAGCCTTAGAGATTTGCATAAACCAAGGCATTGCAATATGTGCAGGCACGCACAACGAAAAAAGCGCAGCATTCTTAGCCGAACAAATACTGGCAAAAAATATAGCACCAAATGATGCTCGGTTTTACGTAGCACAATTGCTTGGCATGAGCGACCACATCAGTTGCAATTTGGCTTCGCAAGGATTTTGTGTAGCAAAATACGTGCCTTACGGACCCGTTAGAGAAGTAATGCCTTATTTAATTAGACGTGCAGAGGAAAACACCTCGGTAGCTGGTCAAACATCTAGGGAATTAGATTTAATCCAAAAAGAAATCAAGCGCAGAAAAAATAACTAACATGAATTATCGGTTTTCGTATTTTTCCAGTTTTTTTGGAGTATATTTGGTACTGCTGGCTTTTGCTTTGCTGGAGCTCGTGCTTTTTAATGCACACAAATTGTCCAATTATTACAAAGAAAAGGTGCGCATGAGCATTTTTTTAGAACCCAACACCAAGGAAAACGAAATCTCTTTTATTCAAAAGAAAATGGCAATTTTGCCACAAGTCAAATCCGTCAGTTATATCAGTCCAGAGCGAGCCATTGAAATTTTTGCCGAAAAATACGGGGAAGACCTGGCTGGCTTTGAAGAGCAGGTGTTGCCTGCATCGCTGGAAGTGCAGTTTAACGCAAACGACCTGAAAAAAGACCTATTGCAACATTTATCGGATAAATTATTGGTGAATAAAGCCGTGCAAGAAGTGCGTTTTGAACAAAAAACAGTTGAGAAATTAGAGCAAAACATGAGCCACATCAAATTGTATTTGCTGGGTATATTCTGTTTGCTTTTGTTTATCGCCTTGGCTTTGATTTACAACACCGTGCATCTCAGTATTTTTGCCAAACGTTTGTTAATTAGAACCATGCTGCTGGTAGGCGCAACCGAAAGATTTATCAAAGCACCCTTTGTTACACGTTTCACTTTTATTGGATTTACCGGTGCGGTATTGTCTTTTTTGACTTTGGTTTTAATGATTTACTTGCTCAGTCAGAAATATTTAGTATTTCATCATTTGTTGGACACAAAAATTTTAAGCTATATTTTGCTCAGCACACTGCCACTAGGCACTTTGATGTGTTATTTTTCTGCACACTGGGCTTTGCACAAAAACTTACGCATGCACGCCGATAAAATTTACTAGATATGAATAACGATTTTCCTTCCATTTTAAACAGAGCGCAGTATATTACACTGCTTGCAGGCATTGCCAGCATGGTCATTGGTTTTGCCTTAATGGTGGGTGGTGGCAGTGAAAACCCCAATGTTTTTGCCAAAGAAACCTTGTTTAGTTTTCAGCGCATCACGCTAGCGCCTTTTTTGGTGATGCTAGGCTTTGGCATTATTGGTGTTGGTATTTTTTATCGCAAAAAACAATGATAGAAGAAGGTTTGACAATTTTGGTAAATAAACCCCTGCATTGGACTTCGTTTCAGGTGGTAAAAGCACTGCGTGGCGCTTTTAAAAAAACCTATAATCTCAAAAATTATAAGGTGGGGCATGCAGGCACACTAGATCCCTTGGCAACTGGTCTGCTTATTGTTTGTACGGGCAAAAAAACCAAGAGCATCAACAATTGGTTAGGCGCATATAAGTCTTACCAAGGGATTATGCAATTGGGCAGCACTACGCCGTCTTATGATTTAGAAACCGATATAGACAAAACTTTTGATACCACGAGGCTAAGCACAGAGGCTATTTTAGCGGCAACCCAGCATTTTATAGGTGCATTAGAACAATACCCACCTATATTTTCTGCCAAAAAAGTAGATGGAAAACCTTTGTACCTCGCTGCCAGAAAAGGGCAAGACGTAGCAATTAAACCCAGCAACATTGATATTGAACAATTTAATATTGTAAACATCACAAAAGATTGGCAAGTTCATTTTGAAGTGAGATGTAGCAAAGGCACATACATACGTTCCTTGGCGCATGATTTTGGCAAATATTTGCAGGTCGGCGCACATTTGGTGGCACTCAAAAGAACTGGTATTGCTGACATTACAATAGACACAGCACAAACACCAACAGAAATAATTAAAAATATATCCCAACAAGAACTTAATAAGTTATCCTTATGTTAAACTTAAAATTATCAGACTTTAATTTCACACTGCCCAAAACCGCTATTGCCACACACCCTGCTGAAAATAGGGAAGAAGCTCGGCTCATGGTATTGGATAGAAACACCAAAAAAATCTCGCATCATGTTTTTTCAGATATACTTAAATTTTTCAAGGAAAAAGATAGCTTAGTCATTAACAACAGCAAAGTTTTTCCTGCAAGGTTGTATGCAAAAAAAGAAAGGGCGGGTGCAGCCATTGAGGTATTTTTACTCCGAGAGCTAGATGCAGAGTCTATGCTGTGGGATACAGTTGTGGAGCCCGCAAGAAAAATTCGCATTGGCAACAAACTGTATTTTGAAGGCGTGAAAACCAAGAAAGAATATGTTGCTGAGGTGATAGACAACACGACTTCAAGGGGCAGAACCATTCGTTTCTTTTTTGACGGCACCCCAGAGCAATTGCGTAAAGAACTTTTTAGCATCGGTGAAATGCCTATCCCTAAATTTTTAGGCAGAAAAACTGAAGCAATAGACCAAGAACGTTTTCAAACCGTTTATGCCAAAGAACTGGGTTCAGTGATTACCTCTGCATCTGGATTGCATTTCAGCAAAATTTTGTTAAAAAAATTAGAAGTGCTTGGTGTAGAAATTGCAGAAATTACGGTACATGCCAATTTATGCTCCGCAACAGCCATTGAGGTAGAAGATTTAAGCAAACATAAGCTAGGTGCTGAAAATTACATCATTAACGAGGCGGCAACCAAAGCCATCAATCAGAGCAAAGAAGAGAAAAAACGAGTTTGTGCCGTGGGCACAACGGTATTGAAAGCATTAGAGTCGTCTGTTTCTGCCCACGATACCTTAAAACCATCTTCGGGTTGGACCAATCGTTTTATTCACCCGCCTTATGATTGTAAAATAGCCAATGCTTTAATTACAAATTTTTACGAACCTTGCTCTGTGCCTTTAATTGCAGCTTCTGCATTTGCTGGACACGAGTTGCTGATGGAGGCTTATCAAGTAGCCCTGAAAGAACAATATAGATTTCTCACTTATGGCGATGCCATGTTGATTATTTAATCATGAATACACCAGATACATACATCATTATTGCAGGTGGCGGTATTGGCAGTCGCATGAGCAGTGCGGTACCCAAACAGTTTTTGCTGTTAAATGATAAACCCATATTGCAACACACCATTGAGCGTTTTCAAAATTGCCTGCCTCATGCAAAGATAACACTTGTGTTGCCTAAGTTTCACATAGAAATTTGGCAGTCCATGTGTAAGCGTTTTGATTATCCCATGGATTACAACATCGTAGAAGGTGGAAAAGAGCGTTTTTTTTCCATTCAAAATGCCTTGAACACCTTGCCCCCCAAAGGTAAAGTATTGGTACACGATGCCGTTCGTCCTTTGGTGAGCGAAAAAGTGATTTTGGATATTATGAATTGCCTAAAAACGCATAAAGCCGTGGTGCCACAAGTGGA
The DNA here is from genome assembly GCA_947460225.1 of Flavobacteriales bacterium. Lineage (GTDB taxonomy): Bacteria > Bacteroidota > Bacteroidia > Flavobacteriales_D > CANHHI01 > CANHHI01. Next base: position 9,759 of record CANHHI010000013.1, on the reverse strand, counting down.
CATTACCGACTCCATGAGGCAACTCCGAAAAAACGGCAAAAGTTTCAGCGTATCCCGCAAGGATTATGCCATTGTGCAAACACCACAGGGTTTTGATTTGGCTTATTTAAAAAAAGCCTATCTGCAAACCTATCAAAACAGCTTTACAGACGATTCCAGTGTGTATGAAGAGGCTTTTGACCCACATTGTGCGGATACGCAGGAATTGATGTGTTTTACAATTGGCAACAAAGAAAATATTAAAATCACAACCCCCGAAGATTTAAAAATGGCGGAAAAACTAATGCTTGCAAACAATGAGTAATACTTTTGGCACTTTACTCAAACTCACCACGTATGGAGAATCCCACGGCGAGAGCATTGGGGGCGTTTTAGACGGCTGTCCTGCTGGTTTTTGTGTAGATGTGTCAAAAATACAAGAAGAATTAAACAAAAGAAAACCCGGAACAAACACTTGGACAAGCCCCCGCAAAGAGTCAGATGAAGTGCAAATTTTATCTGGCATTTATCAAGGCAAGACACTCGGCACACCCATTGGGTTTTGCATCAAAAATGAAGATAAAAAATCTGAACACTACCAAAATTTAGAAAATGTGTTTAGACCTTCCCATGCGGATTACACCTATCAAGCCAAGTATAAACACAGAGATGCTCGGGGAGGAGGGAGAAGTTCTGCGAGAGAAACTGCATGTAGAGTGGTTGCTGGGGCTATTGCCCAGCAAATTTTGGCGCAAATATCTAGCATTGTTGTACAAAGTTATGTTTGCCAAATTGGGGATATTTGTTTGCCACAAGAAAAGGCAGATATAGTAAATGTTGCGCAGTATGTTTTGCAAATGCCCAACCACGAATACCAAGACCAAGCCATCGCCAAAATCAATGCGTTAAAAGAAATAGGAGATAGCGTAGGAGGGTGCATTCAAACCATTGTTTCGCATGCGCCTGTTGGCTTAGGTGAACCTATTTTTGATAAACTACACGCCAAATTGGCTTATGCCATGTTTAGCATACCAGCCGTAAAAGGTTTTGATTTAGGGCAAGGGTTTACAGCTGCAAGCATGCTGGGAAGTCAGCACAATGATGCTTTTTACACGGACGAAAACGGAAACATTAAAACCACAACCAATCATTCGGCAGGCATTCAAGGTGGCATAAGCAATGGCGAAGAAATTTTGTTTAAAACCGCTTTTAAACCCGTTTCTAGCATAAAAATACCCCAAAACACAGTAAACAAAGCAGGTGAAGCGGAAATGATTTCCATACAAGGCAGACACGACCCTTGCGTGGTTCCTAGAGCTGTGCCTATTATCAATGCAATGACAGCACTTGTTTTACTGGACTTTATACTGCAAGACCGTGCAAAAAGTTTTTAGTTTTCTTTCGTATTTACAGCAAAACATGTATATTTGTGGCATAAAATAAAGCATGATGAAAAAATTGGACTTACACTGGCAGGTTTTAATCGCAATTGTTTTGGGGATTTTATTCTCTTTTGCGAGCATTCAGTTTGATTTTATTCAGTTTACAAAAGACTGGATTAGCCCCATAGGAGATATTTTTATTCGCTTATTAAAACTGGTCGCCATTCCGCTGGTTTTGTTTTCTATTATTGGAGGCATTGCTAAGCTCACAGATGCTTCTGGACTTGGAAAACTTGGTTTATACACCGTTGCGATGTATCTTTTTACCACTTTGGTTGCGATCAGCATCGGCATGGGGCTCACACAAATCATCAAACCAGGCAATAAAATAGATACCGAAATAGCCCATAAAAATAGACTGAATTACGAAATTTGGGCAGATGCGCACCAAATTCCCATTGTAGGCAATCAAAATTTGCTTCACGACCCGACACTAACCCAAGAAATCAATCGCTTACAAAAAGAACAAGACAAAGACCAGTCTTGGATAGAGCAAAATCTTAAAAACGCACATAAACAGAAAAACACCTCTTTATTGCAGTATGTAGTGGATATGGTTCCTGACAATTTTTTTGTGTCACTCACGGAAACCAAATACATGATGCAAGTCATATTTTTTGCCATTCTATTTGCCATTAGTTTATTGCTGGTGGAGCGCATAAAAGTACAACCCGTTGTAGATTTTATAGAAGGCATGAATGAGGTTTTTCTGCAAATGATTAGGCTGGTGATGAAATTTGCCCCTTTCTTTGTTTTTTGTTTAATGGCTGGCACGTTTTCTAAAATTTCAACATCTTCCAGTGAACTGTATTCGGTTTTCAAAAGTTTAGGCTGGTATGCAGCAACTATTTTACTGGGTTTTGCATTGGTTATTTTTGGTCTGTATCCATTACTATTGCGCATTTTTAACCCACAGTTGAGCATTAAAGATTTTTTTAAGCATATCAAAGCCGCACAATTTGTTGCGTTGAGTACGAGTTCTTCGGCAGCGACATTGCCTGTAACCATGGAGTGCGTGGAAAACAAACTGGGTGTATCCAAGCGGGTCTCCAATTTTGTATTGCCCATTGGCGCAACCATCAATATGGACGGAACGAGCTTGTATCAAGGTGCGGCTGTGATTTTTCTGGCGCAATTTCACGGTATAGATTTATCATGGTGGGCGCAATTGGGCATATTATTTACCACTTTGCTGGCTTCTGTTGGCGCATCAGGCGTGCCCTCGGCTGGTTTGGTGTTGCTTATCGTTATTTTGGAAGGTGCTGGCTTGAATCCCCAATGGATAGCTATTATTGCCCCCATAGACCGTTTGCTGGACATGGTTAGAACCGTTGTAAACGTTACAGGCGATGCTATGGTAGCGGTTACCTTAAACCGTTTAGAAAAAAAATAGACTTAAAATTCAATTTATAAACAAAAAAAATTGTAGCTTTGTAGCCAAGTTAATAATCAATATGGAACAGATGAAGACTTTTTTCAGTCGTTATTTTTTTGCAGGCGTGCTTGTTGTTGCAGGCTTAGTGCTTTTTATAATAACAACCATGCAATATTTTGAGGTTGCACGCATACTCAGTCAATACGAAGATGCTGAAAAACCAACCATGTTGCCAGTCTTAGCTTCTTTTATGCTAACTGTTGCAGGGATTTTGTATGGTTTGTTTTTGTCGGATAAATTATCCGAGTGGAGCAAAACAAAAAACTTTTGGCTTGTGCTCAATGGTTCATTGGTGGCATGTGTGGCTTTATTTGCGTTTTTAAACATTCACATTGTAAAAGAATCTTTGGACGAAATCAAATACAAAGAACACAGAAAGTATTTGGTTACCAATAGTTTATTGGATTTACAGCTTGCCCAACAGCTATACAAAAGAGAAAATAAAGATTTTTCAACAAATCAAGAAGAATTGATGCGTTTTTTGAGAACTTTTAAAGAAACGCAATTGACCAAAATAGAACTCAAAGAATTACCCAAGGAATTGGATACCATGGGTGATACAGAACAAATCAAACAGGGCTATATGCGCTATGATACCGCTTATGTGTCGCTATTGGAAAAATATTTTTTATCGCCAATGGCACAAAGGGAGCGATTGATTAAAAAACGCCCAGCTTTTGTTTTGGATTCTATGTTTTATGCTCCGCTGGCTAAAAATAACCAAGAGCAACCAATGGCATTTTTATTCAAGCACGATACGGTAAAAGACATTATCATGGATAGAAAAACGGTGGTTTTTGAAATTTTAGATCCAAAACCCATACGAGGCAGTAAACCAGATACACTAAAAATAGGAAGTCTTTTTGAAACCACTGCAAATGGAAACTGGTCTGAAAAGTAAACTTTTATATAAAAAAGACATCATAGACGAGCAGGTTCTCACAGAACCTGCAACTCTTGATGTTGTTTTGCAGCATGATAAGATAACAGCGTTGGTTTCTAGCGCAGGTTTTCCTATTTCTTTAATTAGCTATGAATTGCACACGCAACAAGTGGTTGATTTAAAAGAGATATGGAGCACTTGGCAAGAAGATGAGACGCACATTTTTGCTAAACAATATGCGCTAACAAGGCTTTGTTTTTTGGACAGCGCCATGTTGTGGTTTCCTAAAAATTTAGCTGTTGATGAACAACATGAAAATCTAAGCCATATCTATACTGGTCTATTTCCAAAAGAACATATCCAGACAGAAATATTACTGCATGAAGTATCGGAATATACTTTGGTACAACAAGTTCCCAGTTTTTGGAAGATGATGTTTCCTCAGGCAACCTATATGCACAGCTATAACATTGCAGAAATATGTGCAAAAAATATTGATGCTGCAGTAAACAATCATTTTTTAATCATCATTTCTGAGAAAGTGGCTAGTATCTATTGGCTCAAAAACAAGGAGATAAAATTAGGAAACACATATTATTACCAAGTGGAAGATGATATTTTTTATCATCTATTCAACATTTGCAATCAGTTTGGCATTGCTTATCAAAAGGCAAACGTGCGCATTTTGTATCAAACAGAAAATTTCTTAAAATTAAACAGAATGCTGGAAACCTATTTCAATGACGTTTCGGACGTTTTTGAAAATGATTTGCCTTACCACGATTTACTGAATTACTCTGCTGCAAAAAACAATCAACTCATACTTTTACAAGCCTTTCAATCAGATGATAAAGAGAACTAAAATTGTCGCTACTATGGGACCTGCCTGTCAAGACAAAGCAGTGCTAAAAGCTATGATTTTGCAAGGCGTTGATGTGTGCAGGCTCAATTTAAGCCATGGTGCACATACTGAACATTTGGCTTGTATAAAACTCATTGAAGAAATCAGAAAAGAAACGGGCTTGCCCATTGGGATTTTGGCGGATTTACAAGGTCCAAAACTCAGAATTGGCAATATAGAAAATGGTGCCATTGAAATAAAAAAAGACGATATTTTAACTTTTACCACAAAAGAACAAATTGGCAATGCAGAGAAAGTTTATATGACTTATCAAGCATTCCCAAAAGATGTCAAAGTGGGCGAAAAAGTATTGGTAGATGATGGCAAGTTGGTTTTGGAAGTGATTGCCACGGATAAAGTGTGTGAGGTGCAAACAAAAGTTTTGCATGGCGGATTATTAAAATCTAAAAAAGGCGTAAACCTGCCAAATACCAAGATTTCGCTCAATTGTTTGACTGAAAAAGATTTGATAGATTTGACATTTGCTTTGGAAAACAAAGTGGATTGGGTAGGGCTTTCTTTTGTGCGCTCTGCAAGAGACATCATTGAACTCAAACACATTATCAGCGAATCCAGAAGTACAGCAAGGGTTGTTGCAAAAATTGAAAAGCCCGAAGCCATAGAAGATATAGATTTTATTATCCGAGAGACAGATGCCGTGATGGTGGCTCGTGGCGACTTAGGTGTGGAAATACCTATGGAAAAAGTGCCTCGTTTGCAAAAAATTATTGTGGAAAAATGCAGGCAAAACGCAAAACCTGTCATTATTGCCACACAAATGATGGAAAGCATGATAGAGAATATTTCTCCAACCCGTGCCGAAGTCAATGATGTTGCCAACGCCGTTTTAGATGGCGCAGATGCTGTAATGCTTAGCGGAGAAACTTCGGTGGGAGCGCACCCCATTAAAGTGATTGAAAGCATGGCAAAAATCATTCAAGAAGTAGAATCCGACCCAAAAATATACCACCATGAAACTGCGCCCGTTTATGTAACGGACGAGCGTTTTATGAGCGATTCTATCTGTTTTAGCGCAGTAAGAATTGCCCAACGCACCGAAGCAAAGTGCATGAGTACCATGACTTTTTCGGGATATAGTGCCCTCAAATTATCTTCACAAAGACCAAAAGCCTTGGTATTTGCTTTTACGAGCAATGCGGAATTGCTCACAAAATTGAGTTTAGCTTGGGGCGTTTATGGATTTTTTTATGATAAAATGGTGAGCACTGACCACACTTTGGAAGATGTGCAATATCTGCTTAAAAAAAATGGTTTTGTCAAACAAGGGGATTTTATTGTCAATACAGCAAGCATGCCTATTGCCACCAAAGGCAAAACCAATATGATTAAATTAACACAAGTGAGTTAAGCTATGTCAGGAGCATTTGATTTTGAATTGTTGGCGCAAATATGCAAAGTTCCGGGCGCACCTGGCTTTGAAAAAGCCGTGCGGGAACTTTTAAAACCGCTTTTAGTGCCTTACGTGGATAGTTTGGAGACAGACAACATGGGCAATTTATATGCCGTCAAAAAAGGTAAAAATGCGGACAAGCGCATTATGGTTGCTGCACACATGGACGAAATTGGTTTTATTGTAAGCCATATTGACGAAAAAGGTTTTGTGTATTTTCAGAATTTAGGGGGATTTGACCCCAAAACACACACGGCGCAAAGGGTAATTATTCATGGGCGCAAAGACGTTGTCGGCGTGATGGCATCGAAGCCAATTCACGTGATGAGCCAAGAAGAGCGCAATAAACCTGCGATACAAAAAGACTATTTTATAGATACAGGTTTAAACGTAGAAGAGCTGAAAACCCATATTCAAGTTGGGGATTTTATAACCCGAGAAAGAGATTTGATAGCCATGGGAGACTGTGTCAATGGTAAATCCTTGGACAACAGGGTGTCTGTGTATATTTTATTAGAAACACTAAAAAAACTGAAGACCGAAAGCATTCCCTACGATTTTTACGCCGTTTTCACCGTGCAAGAAGAAGTGGGTTTGCGTGGTGCGCAAACGGCAACACAAATGGTAAAGCCAACTTGGGCATTGGGTTTAGATACAACCATTGCTTATGATTTACCAGGAGCTACCAGCCATGAAGTAATTACAAAACTAGGAGAGGGCACGGCAATTAAAATAATGGACGCATCAAGCATTTGTGATGTGCGCATGGTGGCATTTTTAAAACAAATTGCTCAAAAACAAAATATAAAATATCAAATAGATTTAATGCAAGCAGGCGGAACAGATACTGCAAATTTGCAACGCATGACGAGCGGTGGCTCTATTGCGGGGGCAATTTCAATACCGACTAGGCACTTACACCAAGTGGTAGAAATGTGTCATAAAAACGATATTATGCACAGCATTGATTTGTTATATTGGGCGGTGAAATCAATAGATACTTATGATTGGACACATTAAAAGCCCCCTGCGAAATGTTTTATCGCACAGCAGTTTTTTGCAAGGTGAAATCTGAAACCCACAGCATACCTTAGTATGTGAGGATTGGAAGATAAAAATTGTGAAAAAATGCAAAGCGAGAAGGCGTTTCGCAGGGGGCTTATTAAATTGTTTTTAATTTATTTTACACAATATGAAAACAAACAAAAAGTTGCCAAAGAAGCAACAAAGCAAACTAAGGGCAGGAGAGTGGGTTGTTAGCAATTGTCCTATTCACCCTGATGGTTGTCCTTTTCAGCACACCATTTTTCACCCTTAAACATTTACCGGGAGAACAAAAAAAACCACCTTATAGGTGGTTTTTATTTTGCCTCAGAGACGATTCAAGCTCCCTAAGAAAGTATTTTATGAAAAATAGTTTTTGTAAAAGTGAAATCCGAAACCCGCAGAATACCTTAGTACGTGAGGATTGGAAGATGAGATTTTGTGAAAAATATGCACCAGAAAATGCTTTTCGCAATGGGTTTCAGAAAAATATTTTCATTTTTCGCATGGTTAATTGAAAAACATTATGTATTTTTGTAGCATATAAAACGAGGTAAATTTGTGCTCGCATTAAGGAATTCCAAAACAAATTTATGATTGTTTTATGTAATGATTGTTGCAACATCATTTATAAAAAAAACAGCAAAAGCTAAAAACATTTGCTGGTAAAAATCTAGAAGGGATAAGCCTCAGAAGTACCAAAGCGTGGTACAAGCACAGAGATTTTTGCCATGCCGATTGAAGTTTTTGCGTGGGGACATGCAACCAAAGAGCATGCGTAAGCCGTAACTGGGGCGTAACGTTGGCTACACAAATTTTATTAAATTTTTATACAAAATGATGACGAAATTTAAATCAGTAAGCGCACAGACGCCGAAGTTAGTCGGAAAAAACCTTGCAAGTAAAATTAAATTAGTAAGTAGTGCATTTGTTTTTTGTGCTGCTTTGGCATGTTCTAAAAGCCAGCATATAGAAAAACAACAGGCGCCTGTTGTTACTTTGCAAACCATACAAAAGCCTACGGTTACAGGTTTTGATGCGGAAGCCTTTATACAAGAAGCTAAAGAGGTTAAAGCCATTTACCAAGAAGCCTTAGTGCAGGCTAAAAACAATGCCCAACGTGGCGTTCCCTCTGCAGAACAAGTAGATGCTTTGTTACAGGAGAATTTATCTAAGCGTTTTGGCTTTGATTTTTCGCCACTTTCGGCACGCACCACGCAAGAAGCAACATTATCACCTGTGTATAGGGTTTTAGTGGAAGAGATGCAAGCGGAGCTAGAGCTTTTACAGACGCAGGCAGAGATGTTTAGCGAAGAAGAGGCGCAAGAAAAATCCAAAGCAATTGTTACAGCTTACAATGCACGCATTCAAGCGCACCCATTGATATTGGAAAGTGAAAAGGTAAAGTTTTATCAAGCTACTGTAACCTTAGATATCATGTCTGATGTATTTATGGAATTGTTTAGTTTGGATAGTGAAGATGGTGCATTTAGAGGATTTTGGTCAAAGGTTAAGAATTTCTTTAAGAAAATAGTATGTTGGATTGTGGATACCGCCATTAAGCGTTATGTTTGCACGCCAATGGCTATAGCGACAGGCATAACACTTGTGTCTTCAGGTATAGGCGCAGGTCTCTCAACCGTAGGTGCTGTTCTTGTAGAATCAGGCTATTATTGGATTACGACCTACCTTAGTACAAAAGTTTGTAACTAATTAAATATTTATAAAAATGAGATATATCTATATTTTTTTTGCTATACTGTGTTCTTCTGTATTTGCACAGTATCCATTAAAATGGGAATTTGGTATAGGAGGTCATTTTGATGCCGTATTCAAGTATCAAGATGGTACATTCAACAAATCCTTTTTGCCAGCAGGGGGTATTTCTTATCACGCATCTGTTGAGCATTTGCAGTACCCCATTGCTTTGCGTTCGTATGGTTTTTTTTCAGCTATCCATGTACAACAGGCACAAAATGATGCGGATTTGTATTTAGGAACTCATACAGGTGTTTTGGATTTTAGAATTTTACAGAAAAAAGATGAAAATTGGCAATATGCTTTATACTGGGGTGCTGGAGTTGTTTCTAGTTCTTCATGGATTGATGAATACAAAGAAAATAATCAAGTATTACCTAATAAACATTTTGACGTTTTTTCTTTTGCAAGTGGTTTAAAATATCACATGGAACATGTTTCTGGTTTTAATTTGGATTTTGATGCGCTTACAAGCCTGTTTTCAATAGGACGAAAATATACAGGTAGCATGTATAAGCCAAATGATGTGCAAGTTGGCTTAGGTTCTATTCCTTTGTATGCCAATACGCTACAAGTTGCTTGGTTTCTGGGGAAAAATAAAACTATGGGTATAAGTCTCTCTCTGTATTATCAATATATGGATTATTATTTGTCTGAAAACTTGAGGCTAAGCAAACATGAAGTTATACCTTCTGTAAAATGGGCATTTCGCATATTGCCTAAACAAGAGGGTTAATTGAAATAGCTCTAATATAAACCTAATTGAACTGGGCAGACGGAAGTCTGCCCTTTTTTTGCTGGAGGACATCCGTGTCTGCAAAGAATAGAGTAGGGAAGTGCATAAAAAAATCTGAATACTTGCGCATTCAGATTTAATTTTTTTAGCAAATGTAATTAAATTATTGT
>CANHHI010000012.1 GCA_947460225.1 Flavobacteriales bacterium | reverse complement strand
GTCCAATCAAATATTATACGGGAATTGATTGTCTAGGGTGTGGCATTCAACGAAGTTTTATATGGTTACTAAAATTTGAAATCAAAAAATCTTTTGAAATCTATCCGCCGTTAATCATTGCTCTAATATTTATCTTTATTTTCTTTGTATTGAAATTAACTATAAAAAAAGATTTGAATACAAAAATGTTAGCGAGAGGACTTTTGGTAATTGTGATAACAAACTATATTTTTAAATTGATTCTATAACAACGAAACGAACAGTAATTTTTCTATCAAACACACTAAGGTGTTTGGTAGAAATTTTTGTAGGGTTTCCTTTAAGTTTCGTGCGAACGTAAATTCTAAGTGCAGCATCTTTAATTTGGCAAATGAAATAAATTTTTTATCTTTGTACCATGATGAACACGATACAAAAAAAAGGGATTATTGCCGTATCTGTCGTGATACCTTTGGCGGTGGCATTGCTTTTTAAAATACACATTCCGGGCGTGGATTTGCATTTTTTACCCCCCATTTATGCAACGACCAATGCGCTTACGGCTATTTTTTTATTGCTGGCACTGTGGGCAATAAAACAAAAAAATATTAACCTGCACGCCGTTTTTATCAAAATAGCTTTGGGTTTTTCCGTGCTTTTTTTGCTGATGTATGTGGCGTACCACGCTACCAGCGAGCCAACCCCTTATGCAGGGGATTACAAAACCCTCTATTACAGCATTTTAATTAGCCATATTGTTTTGTCGGTTATTGTCATTCCGCTGGTTTTGTGGTCTTATGTGTATGGCTCGGCAGGTGATGCGACAGCGCATAAAAAAATTGTAAAATATGCTTTTCCGATATGGCTATATGTTGCCGTTACAGGCGTTGTGGTCTATGTGTTGATTTCTCCGTATTATTCTGTTTAATGCCGTGCAACAAAATAGCTTGATAGAACAGGTTAAGCATAAATTTACGCATTACTTGCAAGAGCGTGGGTATAGAAAAACTCCAGAGCGTTTTGCTGTTTTGGAGGAAATCTATAAACAAGATAAACATTTTGATATAGAATCCTTGTACCAAAGCATGAAACCCAAGCAAACGCATGTCAGCAAGGCGACTTTATACAATACTTTGGAAATTTTGCTGGATTGCCATTTGGTGCGCAAAACCTATTTCAGCGACCATGTAACTTATTTTGAAAAAAGTTTTCAGTCTTCCCAACACAACCACTTGATTTGTGTCAAATGCAATAAAATTATAGATTTTTGCGACCCAAGATTGCAACAAATCAAAATGGATTTACAAGAACAAACGCAGTTTAAAATTATTTCTCACGCATTCAATTTTTATGGCATCTGTGATTCGCCTAATTGCCAGCAGTAGTCTGCTTTTTATATCCGCAGTGTTTGCGCTGGGGTTTTCTGCACCGCCGGGCTATGAAGAAATTCGCATTCTCAATGCGGAAGATATTACCTACGACCGTTACGACCCTGTGCTTAGTGATGCCCAGGTCTTGACGGGGAATGTTCGGTTTAAACACAACAATTCTACCATGTACTGCGATTATGCGCATTTTTTTTCGCATAACAACAGTCTGAATGCCTACAAACGCGTGAAAATTGTACAAGGAGATTCGCTCAAAATTTTTGCAGATACGCTTTATTACGATGGCAATACCAAAATTGCACGCTTGCGTGGCAAGGTGATTATGCGCAAAGGAAGCACAGTGCTCAAAACTTCGTATTTAGATTATTCCACAGCCACACAAGAGGCAAATTATTACAACGGCGGTGTGATAGACAATGAAAAAGACAAAAGTACGATTACCAGTGTTTTGGGAACCTATTTCAATGCCGTGGACGAGTTTATTTTTACGCAAAATGTGCAGGTATTGGGTGAAAAATATACCATCAACACCGAAAAATTAAAATTTAATACCGCAACAAAAACGGCGCATTTTATTGCGCCAACGGTTATTCTTTCAGACAGTAACCGCATTTTAACAGCTAATGGGTATTACAATACGGAAAATGAATTTGCCAAACTTTTGCAAGGCAGTTGGATATACACCAAAAACCAAAAAATGACGGCGGATTTTATTTTTTACGATAAAAGAAACCAAGTGGGGGAGGCGTTTAATTACGTAGAAGTTTGGGATACAGTCAAAAACATGACTTTGTTTGGCGACCATGCCGTATTTTTTCAAAAAGAAAAACTCGGTATTTTCAGTAGAAAGCCTTATGCCATGAAACTCAGTGATGACCGAAAAGACACGATGTATTTGGCAGCAGATACCATTCGGGCTTTCCAAGATTCGCTTTTTGTGCTACACCAAAAACCCGAGAATCCAGAAGAAGATAAGAAAAAATCCAAGAAAAAGAAAAAGGAAAAAGAGAGCAAAGAAACTTTGGCACTCGGGGAGTACAAAAAATTCAACAATTTACAGGCGTTTCGCAGTGTAAAGATTTTTGGCAGTGCGTTTCAAGGCGTTGCGGATTCTTTGAATTACATTGGACAAGATTCTGTGATGATTATGTATCCCAATCCCATTTTATGGTCGAGTTCGGATAGAAGTCAGTTGCAGGGCGACTCGGTGGTGATGAAGCTCAATGCTAAGCAAGAAGTAGAAAAAGTAGATGTGTTTGCGCCTGAACCCATCAGCAGTTCCAAGCCTTACGGCAAACAAGCCACAGAAGAAGAATTTAATCAACTCAAAGGCAAGCATATTACGGCTTATTTTCAAGAAAATAAAGTGCAAAAAATATGGTATCAAGGTCCTTCGGAGGTGCGCTATTACATTGGCGAACAGCAAGCCGATAGCACGTGGGAAAAAGTGGGCATGAATAAAGGGCTTTCAGCGTCAGATGTTTTGATGCACTTTCAAAAAGAGGGCGGATTGGACAGAATTGTTTTTAACAAACAGCCTCGGGCAATTGTCTATCCTACGGATAGTATTCCAGAAAACGAGCGTTATGTGGAAGGTTTTAAGTGGCTGGAAGATAAAAAACCGAAAAGCAAAACCGAATTGATACCTGCCCACAAATTAAAGCCAAGAATGTCAGAGGCTTACGAACCCGATTTATCGGAGATTTCTGCCCCAGAAGTCCGTTATTGGATAGCTTGGGAAAGAGGCATAGCCTTGCCAAATGTGCGCAAAAATACAGCTTTTAAAAAGAAAAAATAAAATTTAGATATGGCAACGTGGTTTACGGTAAGAATAAAATACCAAAAAGAGCAAGCAGAAGGCAAAATTGCCAAAGTAACAGAGGGTTACCTATTTGATGCCATCACTTATGGAGAGGTGGAACAGCGTGTGTTTGCAGAGCTTGCCAGTTTAATCAAGCAAGAATTTTCTATTGTCAATATTTCCAAAACGCAATTGAGTGATGTGTTTTACTTGGAAAATGGTGAAAAATGGTTCAAATGCAAGGTAACTTTTGTGGAATTTGACGAAAAAACCGAAAAAGAGAAAAAGGTAAACCAAAATATGCTTATCTACGCTTTAACTGTGGAAGATGCGTATTTGAAGTTGTCCGAAAGTTTGCGGGATAGCGGCATGAAATACTTTGATATTCCGAGCATTTCCGAAACCATTATTGCTGATGTTTTTCCGTATGAAAAAGAAGAGCCTGTTTTGCCACAAAAAAAGCAAATGGTGGAAGAAGCTGACGTTATTGAGGAATTTTAATTTCCGCACTAATCACTTCGTTGCTTTTATTCAGGGCACGGTCATATAGATATACCCTAAAACGCATGTTGGGGTAGGGCTTGTAATAAAAAGCAAAAGGAAATTCCGCTCTTACGGTTGCTTTGGTTGGATTGTTGTCCAATCTTGGCACCCGAATATGGAAAGGATTTTTAAGCACGTTTCCAGGTAAATCTTCAAGGTCTATCCACGCATTTTCTTCATACACTTGATAATGTAAGAATAGATTGTAATAAAATGCGCCACCTTCATCAAAAGGAGGGTTTTTGTCGCTATCATTTAAGCCAAAATCGCCATCGCCATCGGTAAAGTCCACATAGATATAATCTTTGTTGTTTTCTACATCACGCAAAACATATACTTGTTGTATTTCAGGTATCTGACTGTATTGCTCTTTTTTTAAGCAAGCACTCGCAAAAGCTATAAAACCAAAAACCCATACAAAATGTATGGGCACGGTGTTTAGTATTTTTAGGTTAAACATTTGGCTCTTGGTCTAGTGTTGGTTCTTGATGTTCAGCACTTATGGGCGTTTCCTCTTGTGCTTCCACAACAGCCAGTGCAGCAATTTCATCATTTGCACGCAAATTGATTAAGCGTACGCCTTGTGTATTTCTGCCCATCACACGCAAATCCTGTGCAGACATGCGAATAGTAACCCCGTTTTTGGTAATAATCATAATATCATGCTCATCGCCGACAATTTTCATGGCTACCAAAGCACCTGTTTTTTCCGTAACATTCATGGATTTCACTCCTTTTCCGCCTCGGTTGGTAATTCTATACTCTTCCAAAGCCGAGCGTTTGCCATAGCCTTTTTCAGAAAGCACCAGCACATTGGTTTTGACATCATCTGCACAAACCATGCCCACCACGTAATCCTGCTCGTCTTGCAATTGCACGCCAATCACACCAGAGGCATTCCTACCCATTGGACGCACTTTTTCCTCTGGGAACCTGATGGTTTTGCCTGATTTCACAGCCAAAAGAATTTCTGATTTTCCGCTGGTCAATTTTGCTTCCAAAAGTTGATCGTTTTCACGAACAGTCAAAGCGGTAATGCCATTTTGTCTCGGTCTGGAATAGGCTTCCAAAGAAGTCTTCTTGATAATACCATTTTTGGTGCAAAGCACAATATAGTTTTGCTCAATATATTCTGGGTCTTTTATATTTTTGACATTCACATACGCCCTAATTTTATCATTGGGGTCTAGTTGTATCAAATTTTGTATGGCTCTCCCCTGTGAAGTTTTAGAGCCTTCTGGAATTTCATACACCCGCATCCAATAGCAACGTCCTTTTTCGGTAAATATGAGCAAATATTCGTGGCTGGTTGCCATAAATAACTGCTCTATGCTATCCTCATCTCTGGTTTTGCTGCCAATAGAACCCACTCCACCTCTGCCTTGCAAGCGATATTCTTCCAGTTTTGTGCGTTTGATATATCCGAGCACGGAAATAGTGACCACCGATTTTTCATCGGGAATTAAATCTTCTATGCTCATTTCGCCTGCGGCATAGACAATCTCTGTTCTGCGTGCATCGGCGTATTTTTGTTTAACTTCCAATAATTCGGTTTTGATAATGTCCATGCGCACTTCTTCGCTGGCTAAAATAGAATTTAAGAAATTGATGGTTTTTTGCAATTCCGCAAACTCTTCACGCAGTTTGTCTTGTTCCAAACCAGTGAGCTGGCGCAAACGCATTTCTACAATTGCCCTAGACTGTATTTCACTGAGTCCAAAGCGGTTTTGCAAAGCGGTTTTCGCCTCGTCTGGGCTTTGAGAGGCACGAATAATTTTGATTACTTCGTCGATATTATCGGAGGCAATAATTAAACCTTCTAAAATATGCGCACGTTCTTCTGCTTTTCTGAGCCTGTATTTGGTTCTGCGAATAACTATTTCATGGCGATGTTCCACAAAATAGTGTATCATCTGCCTAAGGTTCAAAGTCTCAGGCTTGCCAGCCACCAGGGCAATATTATTGACAGAAAACGAAGTTTGTAATGCAGTATATTTGTATAAATTATTCAAAACCACACTAGAAGTTGCATCACGCTTGATTTCATAGACAATGCGCATGCCGTTTCTGTCCGATTCATCTCTAATTTCGCTAATGCCTTCTATTTTTTTGTCATTGACCAAATCTGCAGTTTTTTTAATCATTTCTGCTTTATTGACTTGGTAAGGAATTTCCGTAACAATAATCTGCTCTCTACCGCCCGATAAGGTTTCAATATCAGATTTGGCACGCATCACAATGCGCCCTCTGCCCGTTTCCAATGCTTGTTTAACGCCTTCATAGCCGTAAATAATTCCCCCTGTTGGAAAATCTGGGGCTTTTACGTACTGCATCAAGCCGTCTATGCTAATGTCTTTGTCTTGAATGTATGCCACAGTTGCATCTATGACTTCCCCCAAATTGTGCGGAGCCATATTGGTTGCCATGCCCACGGCAATCCCCGACGCACCATTGATGAGCAAATTGGGTATTTTACTAGGCAGTACGCTAGGTTCTTGCAAAGAATCATCAAAGTTTGGCGTAAAATCTACGGTTTCCTCGCCAAGCTCTTCGAGCATCTCTTCGGCAATTTTGCGCAATCTAGCCTCGGTATAACGCATCGCCGCAGGGCTATCGCCATCAACCGAACCAAAGTTACCTTGACCGTCCACCAGGGGATAGCGCAAGGACCAATGCTGTGCCATGCGCACCATGGCTTCATATACAGAGGAATCGCCGTGTGGGTGGTACTTACCCAAAACTTCCCCCACAATCCTTGCAGATTTTTTATAGGGTTTATTGGAGGCAACCCCCAAGTCTTGCATGCCATACAGCACACGCCTGTGCACAGGCTTTAATCCGTCCCGTACATCTGGCAAGGCACGAGAAACAATCACCGACATAGAATAATCTATGTAGGCACTTTTCATCTCTTCGTCAATGTTTATTTTGAGAATTTTTTCCCCTGTATTCATGTTTTTAATTCTTTTGTGAATTACTAAGCAAAGATAAGCAAATTATTTGGCACAAAATAAATTTTAAGCCTCTATTTTGGGTTGCCAAAAAACATTTTCAAAATTTTGTATTTGATCGTTGATGACTACAACGCCCTCAGCCTGCAAACGCTCTTGCATCGCAGTGGGCGTTTCAAAGTGCATTTTACCTGTTAAAAGTCCTTGTTGATTGACCACACGGTGCGCTGGAATAGCCCGTTTTTGTTTATGCGAAGCATTCATTGCCCAGCCCACCATGCGTGCCGCTCTTTTGTCTTTTAAAAAATTGGCAATAGCCCCATAAGACGTTACTTTGCCTTCTGGAATTTGTGCAACAACTGCAAAAACAAGCTCAAAAAAATCGTTTTTATCTGCTTTTTCCGACATAATTTGTTATTTCTGTTATAACAGCACCGCTTGAAGAACTGGGCACGTTTATATCCAGCAAATTGCAAAGGGTAGGGGCAATATCAGTAATGTTAATTTGGCGATTGATGCGCATGGGTTTGATGCCTTTGCCGTAAAAAATCACAGGCACTTGTGTGTCGTAGCTTTGCATGGAGCCATGTGTGGCAGGTGCAACGCCATTTTCACTGTGAAAATCTGCAAGCACATAAAAAACATCACCAGAGCGTTTGGCGTAATATCCGTTGGACACAAAATTTGCCGTCCAATTGTCCAAACCTTGTTTGTTGTCAAAACTTGATGCAATGCGAATGTCAGGTTCTTGGTTCAGCCAAAAAATCAGTTCTTCTTTGAGCAAAGCCAAAGGCACATTTTTTGCCCTTGCCAAATTTTGGTTCAAATAGAATTGACTATTTTGCACGCTTTGTATCCAGTTTTCTTTGCCAAATTTTTCCTGCAATTTGCTTTGCATTTTTTGCGTTAACGCACTTGCATCAAAACTTGCTGCATTGATTTTTTGTGCTACATAATAACGGGGAATATCCATACCCGCATGGTCTGCGGTAATAAAAAGCAAATAATTATCTTTGCCTATGCGCAAATCCAAAAACGATAAAAGCTGGGCAAATTCTTCATCTAAACGCAGGTAAGTATCTTGAATTTCTTTGGAATATGCCCCAAAACCGTGCCCCACTTTGTCGGTGGAAGAAAAACTAATGGCAATAAAATCGGTGGCATCTTTTTTACCCAATTGTTCTGCGCTAATCAGATTTTGGGCAAATTCACGCACCAAAGTATTGCCAAAAGGCGATTGCGTCAATAGGGCATAATTGCCGTTTTGCGCACGCAACTCGCTTAAATCATAAGGAAATGTAGGCGTTTCTTTGCCTTTTAAAAGCGCTTCGCCTGTAAAATTATCTGCTCTACTTTTCTCGTAGTAGTGCGGCGCACGAAACAAATCCCAAGTCTGATTGCCCAATTTGTCTGCCAATTTATGTTGGTTAAACTTGGACACCCACAAAGGCAGGGAATCCATGTAATAACTACTGCTGATAAAATTGCCTTCATTTTTATCACTAAACCAATAAGCGGCGTTCGCAGATTGCCCAACAGGCAAAATCGCCCCTCTATCTTTGATAGACACCCCATAAGCTCTGCCTTTATTCAGCGTAGCCAAGCGCAATTCATCGGCAATGGTAGAACTTTTTAAGTTTTTGGGCGACATCAAGCCTATTTTGCTTTCACTGCCAATGCCTTTCACGGTGCTATCTCCCACGCAATATGCGTTTTGGTTGTTATATCTATCAAACCAAGCGTTCCCCACAATGCCATGCAAAGCGGGCGTTGTACCTGTGTAAATAGAGGCATGCCCAGGCGCAGTATAAGTTGGCACGTAGTTGTAGTGCGCATTTGAAAAATAAGCACCACCAGCAATGAGTTTGTTAAAACCATCTCTGCCAAAATCTTCGGAAAATCTGCGCAAATAATCGTTGCGCATCTGATCCACCACAATGCCCACCACCAATTTGGGGCGTTTTGCAAAAGGTTCTGCTGAGCAGGCAAAGCTCAATACGTAAATGCTTAAAAATATTTTTTTCATGGATGACAAAGCTAAAAAAATTATTCCATAAATTTGTCCATCACCACTTTTGTTACGCCTGTTGCAGAAAAACCACCATCGTGGAATAAATTTTGCATGGTAACATAACGAGTTAAATCCGAAAATAAAGACACGCAGTAATCCGCACAAGCCTCCACACTTGCATTGCCCAGCGGGCTCATTTGCTCGGCATAATTGAAAAAAGCATCAAATCCTTTAATGCCACTGCCAGCCGTGGTCATGCTCGGACTCTGCGAAATCGTATTGATGCGCACTTTTTTGTGCGTGCCGTAATGATATCCAAAACTTCGTGCGATAGATTCCAAAAGCGATTTAGCATCTGCCATATCGTTGTAATCTGGAAAAATACGCTGTGCAGCAATATAGGTAAGCGCAACCACTGAACCCCATTCATTTATAGCGTCTTGTTCCATGGCTACTTTGAGCACTTTGTGCAGGGAAATTCCTGATATATCTAGTGTTTTTTGATAATAATCGTAATTGCTTTGCGTGTAAGCCACATTTTTCCGCACATTTGGCGACATACCAATAGAATGCAACACAAAATCCAGTTTGCCGCCAAGTTTTTCTTGCGCACTGGTAAATAAATTTTGCAAATCTTCCACAGACGTGGCATCTGCACCAATAATCGTAGAAGAAGTTTGTTCGGCGAGCTGGTGTAAATTCCCCATGCGAAGCGCAATAGGTGCGTTGGATAGCACAAAAGTTCCGCCTTGTTCATGCACTTTTTCCGCCACTTTCCATGCGATAGACTGCTCGTTTAGGGCACCAAAAATAATCCCTCTTTTTCCTTGTAAAAGTTCTTTTGCCATAAGTTCAAAATTGTGTTTGAAAACGCCTGCAATTTAGTAAAAAAAATGATTTTAGCCAAAATTATAGGCTTATCTATCTTTATTTTTAGTAAATTTGCCTAAAAAATGCGTTATCTTTTTGTGTGTATATGCTTTGTGCAATCTGTATTTGCGCAGTGTGCCATGTGTAAATCTGCTGTGCAAAATAACCAAGGCAACGACCGTGGCTTTGATGCCTTGGGCACAGGAATTTACTGGGGCATTTTGTTTTTGGTGCTTGCCGTTTACATCGGACTTAGCTTGGTGTTTTGGAAAAAAATCAAGGTCTTGTTTAAAGAGCTAGGTAAAATATACAAGTCTTAACATTTAAGCCAAGATTTTCTTTCCTTTTCGCTCATTTTTTCTATGGCGTATCTCAGCATTGTTCTGGGCATTGTTCCAGCGTGTAAACGCAGAAAATCTCTAAGTATTTCACCATTTTCGTTGCCGATTTCTCTCAGCATCCAACCACAGGCTTTATGCAGTAAATCTTCGGTGCTTTTCTCCCTGATAACCACCTCGGAAAAAACCAAAGTGTCTTTATAATCTTTTTGGGCAATAAAAAATTGCGTAGCTACAATGGCAAGCCTTTGCCGCCAAAGATTTCCGCTATTCATGCAGTGGTATAAAAATGTTCTATCTTTTTGGAATAAATAAGCGCCAAAAATCTTTGCCGAAACCGTGTCCACCAAATCCCAAGTGTTAATATAATCTAGGTATTTACATAGAAATTCATAGATTTCTTGTTGCATTTTTTTTTGTTTCTCAAAGCGAGCGATCAAAATAAGTATAGCTGTCATGCGGTGTTCGTGTACAAAACTTTCCAGCAATTCGCCTAAAAAAACATAGTCTATGTTGATAAATTCTTTGGCAACTTTTTTTTGCACAGGCATTTTAACGCCGAGTAAATTGTTGTGTTGTCCTGGTTTGAAAAAATGCGTAAATCGCTCTGCATGCGCATTATTTGCATGTTTAAGGAGTGCTTGTGCAACGGGATTATCATCTAATATAGTCATGGCAAATGTGTTTTTTGCAAGGTAGTAAAATTTTGCCTATATTTGCAAAACAAGAACAATATTTTTTATAACAATATGAAATTTTTCATTGATACGGCAAACTTACAGGAAATAGAAGAAGGTTTCCAAATGGGGCTTGTGGACGGTGTTACCACAAACCCTTCGCTTATGGCAAAAGAAGGCGTGAGTGGTACGGACAAGGTAAAAGCGCATTACAAGGCAATTTGTGAAATTGTAGGCGGTTTAGATGTGAGTGCAGAAGTTATTGCAACAGACTATCAAGGTATGATACAAGAAGGCGAAGAGCTGGCAAAATTGCATGCGGGTATTGTAGTGAAAGTGCCTATGATTGCGGCAGGTTTGAAAGCCATTCGTTATTTTTCGAGCAAAGGCATCAGAACCAATTGTACACTTGTTTTTTCTGTGGGGCAGGCACTTTTAGCAGCCAAAGCTGGGGCTACGTATGTGTCTCCATTTGTGGGGCGTTTAGACGATATATCTTCGGACGGCATGCAATTGATTGCGGACATTCGTTTGGTGTATGATAACTATGGTTTTACTACGCAAATTTTGGCGGCTTCGGTGAGACACCCCATGCACATTGTGGATTGCGCAAAAATTGGTGCAGACGTGATTACCGCACCTTTGTCTGCCATTAAACCCTTGCTCAATCACCCTTTGACGGACGCTGGACTGGCAAAATTTTTGTCAGACCATAAAAAAGCAAGCAGCAACTAATAGAGGCTATTGCAAAGGTTTAAATAAAAATACAATACATGGGCAGAAAATTTTCTGCCCATTTTTCTTTATCTTTGTTAAACAGAAACAGGTTTAAGTATAGGTGTATAAGTTTTGGCGTAGCGCATTACTGGGTTTGGGGCTTATTTCCCCAAAGTTTTTTTCTGCGCAAGAATCCCAAAAATCGTATAAATACCAAAATGGAAAATATCTTTATACCGAAACCGCTGCGGGTTTAGATGAGCCTGTTTCCCTGCGTTTGCTTACGCTGGAAGAATATTTGGCGGAAAAATTACTAGAAAATCGCACAGATTATTTTTCCAGAAAATTGCGGGGCGCAAAACTCAAAGCCCAAGAAGCTGAGGAGCAAGCTACGGATTTGCTTAAATTGCAGTTTGGTTTGGGGGTGCGTGGCGAACTTTTTTACCGCATGTTTGGCTCCAACCAAATTCAAATCAAACCCAAAGGCACGGCAGAACTTTCTTTGGGTGTAAGCTCCAACCAAGTGGATAATCCAGCCATTCCCGTGGATAACCGCAGGCAAACTTTTTTTGATTTTAATTTTCGCAGCAATATCAGCATGATAGGCAATGTGGGGCGCAAGCTCAACATGCGTGTCAATTACAACACCGAAGCCAATTTTGACTACGAAAACGACATCAAAATAGAATATACAGGCGATGCAGACCAAATTATTCAAAAAATAGAAGTCGGCAATGTGAGTTTTCCTTTGCAAAGCACTTTGATTTCTGGTGTGAATAGCCTTTTTGGTGGAAAAATCATCACCCAATGGGGTGGTTTGCGTGCCACCGCACTAGCCTCTGCCCAGCGCAGTGAAAACAAATCCATCACCGTAAAATCAGGTTCTACCTATCAAGAAATTGCTTTTAAAGCCGATGAATACGAAGAAAATAGATTTTTCTTTACTTCGCTGTATTTTCGGGAACAATACGACAAAGACATGCGCTTTTTGCCCAGTTTGCCACCAGGTGCAAAAATCAACAAAATAGAGGTTTGGGTTACCAATACCACGCAAAAATTTGAAAACACAAGGCAAATCATTGCCTTAACAGATTTAGGAGAAAATCCCACTTTTCGGGCAGATGCGGTGTTTCCTTACCAACGCTACACCCAAAGAATATTTACCAGCATTCCCTTATCCGCACAGGCTTTGCCCGATAACCAAAACAACGCTTTATACGCCAATTTGAGTGTTCAATCGGCATTGCGGAATATCAAAAATGCGGAGAATATTTTAAATTTTCCGCAAGGTTTTTTTGTGGACGGCAAGGGCATGGAAAAAGGCATAGATTATGAAACCATAGAAAATGCACGTCTTTTAAGCCCCGGCGAGTTTAAGTTTAATGCACGCTTGGGCTATATTTCTTTGAGTTCCAAATTGAAACCCACCGATGTTTTGGCTTTGGCTTACGAATACACCGATGCACAAGGCAATGTGCACAAAGTCGGGGAATTGAGCACGGACGGTTTTGGCTCAGAACAGGCACTGTTGGTTAAATTGGTCAAAAGCACGTTTATCAACAAAGATGTAACGATTTTTCACTTGATGATGAAAAACGTTTATACCTTGCGCACCTATAAAATTTCCAGCCAAGATTTTAAATTAGACGTGCTATTTCGCAATGCGCAAACGGGGGTAGATGTCAATTTTATTGCTGAAACGGGTCTGCAAGATTATATTTTAAGCCAGCTTTTGGGTTTTGACCGCTTAAACCAAAACGGCAGTCCTTATCCCGATGGCTTGTATGATTTTATAGACGGTGCGGAAACCCAAGCAGGAACAATAGAATCTGCCAAAGGTTTGGTGTTTTTACCCAGCGTGGAACCTTTTGGGGCAAATTTAGCAGGAGGCATTACAAAAACCTTGCAAAAACAAGGCTATGATGATGTCTATATTCAAAATGTGATAGACAAAGTGGCATACATGCAATTGTATAACTTGCCACAAAGCCAAGCAGCGCAACTTTTGGATAAAAATATCTTTAAGTTAAAGGCAAGCTATCAGTCTGAAAATAGTTCGGAAATTATTTTAGATGCTTTAAACGTGCCACAAGGCTCGGTGCGTGTTACCGCTGGGGGCTTAAAACTCGTGGAAGGTGTGGATTATTCCGTGAACTATACTTTAGGACGTGTGAAAATACTCAATGAGGCACTCTTGCAAGCGGGAACGCCCATTAAAATTGATTTTGAAAATAATACTTTGCTCAATTTACAGCAAAAAAGCCTGTTTGGCGTGCAACTCGATTACGATTGGCAAAAGAAATTATCCGCAGGATTTACGTACTTAAACGCCAACCAACAACCCATAAGCAAAAAAACAAACATCGGGGCAGAACCTTACTCAAACCACGTGTTGGGCTTGCAGTTTCGCTACCAAGATGAATTGCCATTTTTGGCAAATTGGCTGGATAGAATTCCTTTTATATACACCAAAGAACCTTCAAAATTTTGGGTGAATGGCGAATTTGCGCATTTTATCCCCACCTCGCCAAATACTTACGGCAAGGGCGGTCTGGCGTATTTGGATAATTTTGAATCCACACAATCTGTTGTAGAACTCAAAAGCGTGCAAGCCTGGAAACTCGCCTCCGTTCCGTCGGCGTATCCAGAATTTCAAGAAATAGACCCCACGCAAACGGGCAAAAATAGGGCGAATTTGGCTTGGTATGTGATAGACCCTGTTTTTACAGATAATTCTGCCAAAACCCCAGCTTATTTGCAGAATAATAAAGACTTGCAAGGGGCTTTATACAGCCGTGCGGTGTATGCAGGCGAAATTTTCCCTGCCAGAGAGTTCCAAACGGGCGTGCCCACACAAATCCCAACCTTTGATTTATACTACGACCCCAAAGAACGGGGTATGTACAACTTGGACGCCAAATCCTTACAAGCAGACGGTACTTTGAGTAATCCGCAAAGTCGTTGGGGGGGCATTATGCGTGCGCTCCCCGTGAATAATTTTGAACAATCCAATGTGGAATACGTGCAGATTTGGCTATTGAACCCCTACGAGGAAGAAGCCAAAAAAGCGGGGCACGATGGTAAAGGAAAACTTTACCTGCAACTGGGCGAAATATCCGAAGAAATTTTAAAAGGCACGGCTAGTTTCAATGAATCCCTCTTGCCGAGCGACCAAAATATAGCTTTGAGCCAAATAGAGCTCAAAGACTGGGGGCGGAGTCCAGACAAATTGGCTTTGGTGTATCAATTTCAAGGGCAGGGCAAAGAGCGTGTTTTTCAAGATGCAGGTTTAAATGGGATTGTCAGCGAGGTGGAGCGTGCATTTTATGCCAGCTACATCACCCAAGTGCAAAGCACCGTAACCGATGCCGCCCGTTTGCAAAAAATCATAGACGACCCCGCAGGCGATAATTACATATCTAGTTTAAGCAATATTTGGGACGCCGACAGAACTGAAATTTACAAGCGTTACAAATATTTTAACGGCACAGAGGGCAACAGCAGCGATGACAATCCTGCAACCAATGTGCCAGACGGCAACGATTTAAACCAAGACTTTAACACCAACAAAACCGAGCGTTATTTTGAATATGAAATAAACTTAGACCCTGCGCAGATGCAGGTGGGCAAAAATTTCATTGTCAGTGAAATAGATACGGATTTAAGCGATGCGTATGCCACGTCACCGACTGCCAAGTGGTATTTATTGCGCATACCGCTCACGGAATTTAGCAAAAATGTGGGCAATTTGCCCGATTTCAGAACCATGCGTTTTGCCCGTATGATTTTGAAAGATTTTGATAAACCCATTGTTTTGCGCATGGCAAAGTTTGAACTTTTGCGTGGGGAATGGCGTGCCATGCAACAGCCTTTGGACATATCCACCCAACAAGTGGGCACAACGTTTGAAGTGTCGGCGGTGAATTTGGAAGAAAATGGCACGCGTTTGCCTGTCAATTATGTGGTGCCACCTGGCGTGGAGCGTGATATACAATTTGCGGGTGAACAGGTATTAAAACAAAATGAACAATCATTAGAACTTACGGTTAAAAAACTCAAAGATGGCGATGCCCGTGCCGCTTACAAAGCCGTCAGCAACGATTTGCTCTCTTATGGCAAACTGGAAATGTTCGTGCATGCAGAGCCTATCCTAAATGAAAATTTGCAAGACGATGATTTGCATTTGTTTTTGCGTTTGGGTTCGGATTTCAATGAAAATTATTACCAATATGAAATGCCCCTAAAAATCACCCAAATTGGCAGTGGTTTTGTGTCCGACCCGTATCAAATTTGGCGTGTGGAAAACAATATTTCTTTGGTACTGGCAGATTTGCAAGAGTTAAAAAAAGAACGCAATAGCCAAAATGCGCCACTTTCAGAAAATTACACCAAACTTTTAGAGGCGGGTAAAAAAATAAGTATTAAAGGCAATCCCAATTTACAATCTTTGCGCACCTTGCTCATCGGCGTGCGCAACCCACGAACAGGTGGCAAAGAACATTCGGCAGTGATTTGGGCAGATGAATTAAGGCTCGTGGATTTCAAACAATCGGGTGGCTGGGCAAGCACGGTGCAAGCGCATTTAGATGTCTCGGATTTGGCGCAGTTTGACGTATCAGGTAGCATGAGCACCCCTGGCTGGGGCTCTTTGGATTCTCGGGTGAGCGACAGACAACGAGACACCAAACAAGCCTTTGAAACCAGTACTTTGTTGCAACTCGGCAAAATGATGGGGCAAAGGGTGGTGGTCAGAATGCCTTTGTTTGCCAGCCACAGCCAAACATGGAGCTTGCCACAGTACGACCCCAAAACAGGCGATTTACTCAGCAGTGATTTGAGCAAGTCCGAGCAAAACCGCATAGCTTCGGTGCGTTGGAGAACGAGCGTAAATTTATCCAGCGTAGGGGTGGAGCCCATTTTTAAGAAAAAAAATGTATTTTACGACCCTGGAAATTTGCGGTTTTCTTGGGCATATAGCGAGGAAAGATTTAGGGATATTTTCGTATCAGAAGATAGATTAAAATATTTTCAATTGGGCATGCAATATAATTTTGCGCATACCGCCAAAATGTGGCAACCTTTTTTGAAAAATAAAACCGCCCAAAGTGCTTGGGGTAAAATTTTGCAAGATTTTCAAATTGGGCTTTCCCCAAATGTGTTGTATTTTTCTTCGGATTTGCGCAGAAATTACCAGCAAAAGCAGTTTAAGCCTGTTTTTCAAAATGAAATGCCTTGGCAAATCAACAAGCGTTTTTTATGGGATAGAAACTACAAAATCAGCTATAACCTCACCAAAAACTTGCGTGTCAATTTCAGTGCCAGAAACCAATCTTTGGTGCAAGAACCCGACACAATCACCGACAAAAAACTGTTTCCTGAGCTTTACAAACAGGTACAAGACAGTATATGGCGCAGTTTATCCAAACTCGGCACAAACATAGACTACACCCACAATTTGGAAATAGATTACACCTTGCCTTTTGACAATTTTCCGCTTTTGGACTGGACAAAAACCACGCTGAACTACAAAGCAGGCGTGCAGTGGCAACGCATGCCATTCATCAAATACCAAGCAGGCTTGCCTGTAAATGCGGGTAATTACCAAGAAAACGATTTTGTCAAACCGCAAGATTACTTAGGCAATACCTTGCAAAACAACCGTGTGGTCAATTTTTCCACCACTTTGGATTTCAGCAAATTGTATTTTAAATCCAGCAAACTCCGAGATTCCGAAAAACGCCTCAAACGCTTGGAAGCGCAAAATGCCAACACCAAAGCCCCCACAAGCGCACAACTTGCCAGCGATTACGCCATTCGGTTTTTTACGATGTTGCGCAAAATCAATTTTGATTACACCATAAAAGACGTAACCACCATTCCAGGCTACACAGGAAACATGTCTATTTTGGGTTTTGACAAAAGTTTTAAAGCCCCTGGATTTGGGTTTTTGTTTGGTGCACAAGAGCGTGATATTTTTGGCAAGCTCAAAAACGCAGAAAACACGCCCATTTACCAATTGCAAGCCGCTGGATTTTTGATAGAAAGCGCACTGGTAAACGATCCCTACAAAGTCAGTCGCACCACAGACTGGAAATTGCGTGCCCAATTGGAGCCTTTTCCACATTTTTTCATAGATTTGGGCATGGAGCAAAAAAGCACCCAAACCCACAGCATTTTTTATCGCTACAACAGTGGATTAAGCCAATATGAAACCGTCAATCCATCGCTTTCAGGGGCTTATAGCATCAGTTTCAATACCATTGCCACCAGTTTTAATCGGGGGGGAACTTTTCAGAAATTTTTAGACGCCCGCAAAGAAATGTCTAGCATTTTGGGCGAAGTTTATGGGGAAAGTCCAGATGGAAATGGATACTACACAGGTTTCAGCAAAAATCAAGAGCAAGTATTATCTTCTGCTTTTTTGAGTGCATACAGCGGACAGAAAACCAAAAATCAAAATATATTGTCAGCTTTTCCATTGCCAGCTTGGCGTGTCAGCTATACAGGGCTCACCAAATTCAGTGGCTTGCGCAAAATTTTTAGAAACATATCCATCAACCACGAATACAGCAGTACTTATTCTGTAAACAATTACAATACCTTACTTGCCCAAAACAACCAAAGCCTTTACAATCCAAACGGAGACAGGCTGGTATTTGACAAAGGCTTGATTATGCAGTACAATACTTTGGTGCTGAGTGAAAAATTCAGTCCTTTGATAGAAGTTTCCGTGGATTTACAGAAAAATTGGCAGTTTCGCATAGGCTACAACAAAGACCGAAACCTTGCCCTTTCCTTACAAAACCAGCAACTCACCGAGCAACACGGCGGGCAGTACAATGGCAGTTTGGGTTATAAATTTCCCAATATTCTTTTTCCTTTTCAGGGCAAACGCCTCAACTCTGAGCTTCAACTGCGCACCGATGTCAGTGTGCGCCAAAATCAAACGTGGGTGCATCGCCTAAGCACAGAAGAAACCCAAATCACAGCAGGCTCCCAAGTGCTTACCGTTCGCTTCAACGCCGACTACGCCATCAGCCAAACCGTTTATTTTATTTTGTTTTTTGAACACATTTGGAACAAGCCCAGCACTTCCACCAGCTACAACAGCAACAATACCAAAGGAGGAATCACCATGCGTTTAAGTTTCAACTAGCAGGCATAGCCTGTTTTAGTCTGCGCACATCGTGCGTTTTATTCTGCTTCGCAGGCAAGATACCTAGCAATTACAACGCCTGCCGTAGGTAGATAAAAACTATGCTGTGCAGGGTTTGCCTGCAAATTCCTCTTGTAGGGTCATGCCATGGCATGACCTCTGAATAGTGCCAAATTAAAACGAAAGGGAATGATTTATAGCTGTT